>NZ_JADPKL010000011.1:0-106434 GCF_023073935.1 Bradyrhizobium sp. 147
ATCGAGCAACATCGTCGTCTCCAGGTTGAATGGATGCAACCTCAGTCTGGCCTCAGACTTGGTCGCTATCCACCCCCATGGAATCTTCGCGGAGCCTGTCATCGGGCCGCGCTTCGCGCGGACCCGTTGGCTCGCAATGACGGGTGTGGCGAAGTGTCGAACACACTTACGCCTTCGATTTTTCATGCGCCCGCAGCTCGTCGACCAGCACCCGCACGTTCTCCGAATAATCGATCGGAATCGAGACGAGGTGCACGCCGCCCTCCTTGAAGGCCGCCTCCAGCGTCGGGCCGAAGCTGTCGATGCTCGCGATGCGATGTCCCTTAGCGCCGTAGGCGTTGGCATAGACGACAAAGTCCGGGTTTCCAAAGGTCATGCCGTAATCGGCGAAATGATCGACCGCCTGCTTCCAGCGGATCATGCCGTAGGCGTTGTCCTCGAGCACCAGCACGACGATATTGAGCTTGAGACGGACGGCAGTCTCCAGCTCCTGGCTGTTCATCATGAAGCCGCCATCGCCGGCGACCGCGAGCACACGGCGGTCCGGATGGAGCATCGCGGCCATCATCGCCGACGGCAGGCCCGCACCCATCGTCGCCAGCGCATTGTCGAGCAGCAGCGTGTTGGCAACGCGGGTGCGGTAGTTGCGCGCGAACCAGATCTTGTACATGCCGTTATCGAGCGCGACGATGCCGTTCTCCGGGATCACCTGGCGGATGTCGTGCACGATCCGCTGCGGTGTCGGCGGCCAGCGCGGCTCGGTGGCGCGATCGGCGATGTGCCTGAGAATCTCTTCGCGCAGCGGCAAAAGCGCCGCCGCCTGCGGCAGCTTGCCTTCGAGCCGATCGGCGAGCAGCTCCAGGCTCGGGCCGACGTCGCCGACGACCTCGGCGTCGGGAAAATAGACCAGCTCCACGCTCGCCGGTGTATAGCTCACGTGAATCACCTTCGGCCCCGCCGGCCCCATGATGAAGGGTGGCTTCTCGATGGGGTCGTGGCCGATCGCGACGATCAGGTCGGCGGCATCGATCGCGTCATGAACGTAGTCGCGTTCGGACAGCGCGGCGGTCCCCATATAGAGGTTGGTGCCGCCGGGCACGGTGCCCTTGCCCATCTGCGTGGTGAAGAAGGGAATGCCGGTCCGCCGCACGAAGCTTGCGATGCCATGCGTCGACCGCGGCCGGCTGGTCGCAGCGCCCATCATCACCAGCGGACGCTTTGCAGCCAGGATCATCTTGGCGGCACGGTCGAGCGCGGCACGATGCGCGACCGGAATTTCGATCGGATGGACAGGGATCACCGGGACGGCGGATACTTCGTCGCCCGCGATATCTTCTGGCAATTCGAGATGAACCGGCCCGGGCCGTTCTTCCATCGCGACGCGAAAGGCGTCGCGCACCACGGTCGGGATGCTGGAGGCGCTGACGATCTGTCGCGACAGCTTCGTCAGCGGCTTCATGGTCGCGACCACGTCGACGATCTGGAAGCGCGCCTGCCGGCTGCTCATGATCGGCTTCTGACCGGTGATCAGGATCATCGGCATCGCACCGAGATGCGCATAGGCCGCGCCGGTGGATAGATTGAGTGCGCCGGGTCCAAGCGTCGACAGACACACGCCGGGCCTGCCGGTCAGCCGCCCATGCGTGGCAGCCATGAAGGCGGCGGCCTGCTCGTGGCGCGTCAGGATCAGCTCGATCCTTGAGGTGCGGAGCGATTCGACGAGATCGAGATTCTCCTCACCGGGGACACCGAAGATGCGGTCGACGCCCTCGTTTTCCAGCGCGGCGACAAACAAGTCCGATCCTTTGACTTTGTGGTCCTGGCCGCTCATGTGGTCTCCGCTTCCTGTACGTCCCACGCTCCGGGAGCGGCCGCATGGTAGCGGCTCACGGCACGGGCACAACTCACAAAGAGGCGCGCGAGAGCTCCAGTCTCGTCATTGCGCGCAGCGAAGCAAGCCGGAGTCTTTCCCGGATCCATTTCTGCACTGCTTCGCTGCGCTCGCACTGAGAGCGTGTGGAGCGACAGCCTCAACCTCTCGCGTGTCCCGGCCGCGGTGTGGCACGCGTGACCGGCGGCTCGCGCGGCATCGCCGCGGCGATCTCCCGTCGGCTGGCGCAACGGAAGCGGTTGCGATCTGCGCCATGCGAGGACCTCTTGACCTGCCCAAAGCGATTGACAGCAGGAGATACCTGACTAAAGTCAGACATCATGCTCGACCCCGTCTCCCGCGTCCGCCGCTTCAACCGCGCCGTCACATCCGCTGTCGGTGCGCTGGATACCTGGTTCCTGGGCCGCGGCCGGCCGCTTGGCGCGGCGCGGGTGCTCAACGCGATAGGCCACGGCCGCTCGGACGTGGCGGAGATCCGCGACTATCTCGGTCTTGATTCCGGGCTGATGAGCCGGCTGCTTCGCAGCCTCGAGGACGAAGGGCTGATCGAGACCAACGCACGCGAGGACGATGCGCGCCGGCGCATGGCAAAGCTCACGCGCGCGGGCCGGCGCGAGTTCGCAGCCTATGAGGCGCTGTCGAACGCGCAGGCGGGCGGCATCCTCGCGCAACACTCGCAAGCCGAGGCGCTGCTGGCAGCGATGGACCTGATCGCCTCCGCGCTGACGCGCGAGCGTGTCAGGCTGGACGAGATGGACCCGCAAAGCGCGGAGGCCCGCTATTGCCTCGGCGAGTATTATGCCGAGCTCGGCCGGCGCTTCAAGCAGGGCTTCGACGTGTCGCGCTCGCGTGATCCCGATGCCAAGGACATGCGCCGGCCGCGCGGCACATTCATCGTTGCGATCTCGGACACGCTGCCGATTGGCTGCGTCGGGCTGAAGGGCACCGATCACGGCTATGCCGAGATCAAGCGGCTGTGGGTTGCGCCCGCCGCGCGTGGATTGCGGCTCGGCCGCCGCCTGATGGATGCGACCGAGGATGCTGCGCGCGAGCTCGGCATCACGCTGCTGCGGCTGGACACCAACAGCGCGCTGCCCGAGGCCGGCCAGCTCTACCGCAGCACCGGCTGGCGCGAGATTCCTCGCTTCAACGACGATCCCTATCCCGATCTGTTCTTTGAAAAGCGGCTGTGACGCCGCGAGGCGAATTCGCCTCCTGCTGCGTTATCGTTGCAGCATGGGAGCTTCACGATGAACAGCGCCGACCTCGCCGACCGCTATCGCAACTACATCGCCTGCCTGAACCGGCAGGACTGGCCGGGCCTCGGCCAGTTCGTGCATGACGATGTCGTCCACAATGGCCGCCCGCTCGGCCTATCTGGCTATCGTGCGATGTTGGAGCAGGACTTTCGCGATATCCCGGATCTGCGTTTCAACATCGCGCTGCTCACCTCAGATCCACCCACCATCGCCTGCCGGCTGGCATTCGACTGCACGCCGGTCGGACAATTCCTGGGGCTCGAGGTGAACGGCAGGCGCGTGTCCTTTTGCGAGCACGTCTTCTACACGTTTCACAATGGAAAGATCCGGCAGGTCTGGTCGGTGATCGACAAGGCGGCGATCGAGGCGCAGCTCTGATGCTGCGCCTCGATCACGAACTATGCCGGCGCCGCTGCCACCTCGCCTTGCGGCTTTGCGAACGGGCGGAACGTCATTGCCATCAGGAACGCCCCGAGACCCATCGCCCAGGAGGCGATATAGAGCCAGGCATAGCTCGAGAACGCGTCGTAGATCAGGCCGCCGGCGAGCGGACCGGTTGCCATGCCGAGGCTGCCGGCCATCGCCGTGCCGCCGATCACCGTGCCCATCATCTTGAGCGGAAAGTTCTCGCGGATGAGGACGGCGTAGAGCGGCATGGTGCCGGCATAGATGAAGCCGAAGACGGCGCCGACCGCGTAGAACGTCGTGAGCTGATGCGCGAAGACGTAGGCGAGCGCACCGAACGCCTGGAGCAGGAGGCCCGAGACCAGCACGCGCTTGGCGCCAAAGCGGTCGCCGAGCACGCCGAAGGCGATGCGGCCGCCCAGGCCGGCAAAACCTTCGATGCTGTAGATCGTCACTGCCGCGACCAGCGGAATGCCGCAGCTCACGGCATAGCTGACGGTGTGGATGATCGGACCGGAGTGGGTGGCGCAGCAGAAGAAGTTGGTGGCGAGCAGGATCAAAAATTGCGGCGAGCGCAATGCCTCGCCCATCGACATCTCGCCCTGCCCGGCCGCGCCCGTTGGTGCGGCGGCCGCGTGCGCGAGCGCCGGCGGACGGCGCACCAGGAACGAGACCGGGATCATGATGGCGCCGACCACCAGGGCGACAATCTGCATCGAGGTCCGCCAATCATGGCCGGAAACGAGCCAGGCCGCGAACGGCGCCATCGTCATCGGCGCCATGCCCATGCCGGCGGACACCAGCGACACGGCGAGGCTGCGATGGGTCTCGAACCAGCCGGTCACGGTCGCCATCATCGGCGCGAAGATCGCCGCGCAGGCCGCCCCGACCAGAAGGCCGAACACGAACTGGAAAACGATCAGGGAGGTCGCATGGCTCGCGGCGAACAGGCTCAGCGCCAGCACGGTCGATCCCGTCAGCACCACCGGCCGCGGCCCGAATCGATCCGTCAGCGTGCCCCAGGCCATGCTGGTGAAGGCCATGGCCAGAAAGCCGATCGTCATCGCGCTGGAGATGCCGGTCACCGACCAGCCGGTGTCCTTGGCGATCGGCTGCAGGAACACCGGCAGCGAAAACATGCCGCCGATCGCAACGCAGCCGAGCAGGCCGCCGGCGGCGACGATCACCCAGCGATAGGGGGATTGGGTCATTTTGGTCTCCTGTTCAGGTCTGTCTCGCGTGGAAGACGATTGGGAACAGCGCCGACCGACAGTGCCACGTCATTTTTGCCGCACGTTTTTGCAACCTGCCAATAAATTGCGAAAACAACCCCATGCACAGTAGCCGGGTGCTGCAAGATCAATGACTTACGGCAATTGCGACGGCGGTTTGACTCAGTCAGGCAAAACACCGGCACAATGGCCCCCTGCGCCGGTTCGCCAGAGGCCATGCCAACCTGCCTGCCGGAGCGCCGTGCGCGGTCAAGCCTCGAACAGGGCCTTCACGTCGTCCTCGGTGAGCGCCGAAGCAATCTGTCCATCGCGCTCGAATAGACTGCCGGCCAGCGCCCGTTTTCTGGCCTTGAGCTCGTCCATCTTCTCCTCGATGGTGCCGGCGGCCACGAGTCTGTAAACAAACACTGCCTTGTGTTGTCCGATCCGATGGGCACGATCGATCGCCTGTTCCTCGACCGCAGGATTCCACCAGGGATCGAAGATGATCACCGTGTCCGCCGTGGTCAGATTGAGGCCCACCCCACCCGCCTTCAGGCTGATCAGGAAAAGCTCCGCCGAACCGTTCTGGAAGGTTTCGATCGCCGCCTTGCGGTCCTTGGTGTCACCAGTAAGAAGGCTGTATCGCAGGCCATTGGCATCGAGGCGCCGCCGGATCAGATCGAGCATGGAGGTGAACTGAGAGAAGACGATGATCTTCCGGCCCTCGCTCAACAGCTCCGATACCATCTCCATCAGACGTTCGAGTTTGGCCGACGGCCGCTCCACGCCATCCCGCAACTTCAGCAGCGCCGGATCGCAACATGCCTGCCGCATTCTCAGCAAGGCTTCCAGAACGACGATGTGGCTCTTCGCGAAACCACGGGCCGCGATGGCCTCGCGGACCTTGCGCGACATCGACAACCTTATGGAATCATAGAGATCGCGCTGCGGACCTTCGAGCACGATCGTTTCCAATATCTCGCTCTTGGCCGGCAGTTCCGTGGCGACTTCGGCCTTGGTCCGACGCAGCAGGAAGGGCTTAACCCGCTGCGCTAACGCTTCAGTGCGGACCTTGTCACCCCGTTTCTCGATCGGCGAGCGCCATTGGCGCGAGAACGCCGCCTTGTCCCCGAGATAGCCTGGATTTGCGAAACTCATGATCGACCAGAGTTCGCCGAGATGATTTTCCATCGGCGTGCCCGTCAAACAGAAGCGGTGCGCTGCCTTGACATCCCGCAACCAGCGAGTGGTGGCGGCGTCTGGATTCTTGACGGTCTGGGCTTCATCCAGCACGGCGATGTGCCATTCCCGCGCCAGAAGCACCTCCCGGTCTCGCGCGATCAAGGGATACGTGGTCAGCACGAGATCATGCTCGCCAATCGCCGGGAACTTCTCCTTGCGCTCTGGCCCCTGAAGGACGAGGACCTTCACGTCCGGGGCGAACTTCTGCGCTTCGGCTGACCAATTGGTCATCAGGCTCGTCGGCGCGACAACCAGCACAGGATTGGTGAGCCGTCCCCGCTGCTTTTCCAGCGCGATCAACGCCAGGATCTGAATTGTCTTGCCAAGCCCCATGTCATCGGCGAGGACGCCGCCCAAGCCGCTCTCGCGAAGCAGGTCGAGCCAGGCCACACCCTGGGCTTGATAGGGTCGAAGCGTCGCCCGAAAGGTCGGCGGAAGGTCGGGCGCAGTCAGCCCTCGCGTCTGAAGCAGGCCAGCGAGACGACGGAGATTGTCGGCCCCGCGAAAAACAAAATTCTCGTTCTCCAGGCCCAGCAGCGGAACGACGTCGGCCTGCGACAGCCTGATCTTCTTCGACCCATCGGCGAGAGTGCCGTTCATGTGCAGGCTGTGCAGCGCCAGCACCAAAGGCAAAAAGCGATCGGCGGCCAGCGCCAGTTGGCGGCCGTCGGCGAGCGGGAGATAAAACCGGTCGCCCTTTTCTGCGAGTCGCCGCAACCGTTCTGGCCTGAAGTCGGGCGCCGATACCAGCGCGGCGACGTGCGGGGCAAGATCGTGGCGCTCGCCGTCGATGTCGATGCCGAGCGCCAGTTCGAACCAGTCGATACCGCTCGATTCCAGCGCGGCATCGAAGTCGCCGGAGGAGTCCGCGAGCCGAAACGGAAAGTCCTCGTCGACCAGAATCTCGAAGCCTTCGGAGCGCAATCGCTCGGCATGCTGGGCGAGAAAATCGAACCAGCCGCCCTGGTTGCTCAGCGTGAGATCGTTGGCATGACGGAAGTCGAGCGCCGGCAGTGCCGTCCTCGCGTCACGAAGACCAATATCCGCCAGACGCTTGCGCGCTTGCTTCTCCTTACTTTGTCGCCGCGTGATCGAAAACAGCTTGCCGGCCTGAAACAGCTCCACCCGGCTCGCTCGCTGGGTTGGACCAATATCGAAGCCGCCATAGCGGAATCCGAGGGTAGCGACCGCCGCCGGCCCGTGCTCCTGGTTCCCGCCGCGGGAGTAGGAATAGTAGCTCGCGACGTGACCCAGCCGCAGCCGCAGCACCGGATGAGGATCCTCTTCGATTGACACAGCGACGGTCGGCGGCGCAGGCAAGAGGCCGTGGTGAGATTCAGGCAGCTTCTGACTGAGGCGGCGCGAGACCTCCTCCACCTGCGCGCGCGGAATGGCGGGAGCCGAGAGGATTTTGAAGGCCAACCGTGGGGGCAGGCCCGATTGTACCGGCCCGATCAGGCCGGCGGCCTCGTCAACGTACACCGGCGGCTCGGCGTTGAGCGCGACCGCCCCGGGGACAAGGAGATGAGGCGTGAGACCGCTCTTTCCCGTCGATCGCCACTCGATCCGGCCCGAGCGCGCGTCTGCCCACGTCAGCGGGCTCCGCTTGTGGTCAAGCCAAAAGGCCCTGCCAGTCGCGACAATCCGCTTCAGCAGTTCCTCCGAATAGGGTCCCTGCTCGTAATAGCTGCGGGTGCCGGTCGCCACTTGCGTCATGATGTCGATGTCGACATCGCGGAAGTATTTCGGCGCCCGCTCAGCCTTGAACTCGTAGAGGCTGGGGCTGGTATAATTGTCAGCGAAGCCGCCGCCCTTCAGCACACGGACGGACCGCAGGGACAATTCAAGCCGCGGCATCGCGTGGTCCGATGGCTCCAGGCAGTACAGCAGGCACTGATTCTGATCCGCGCCAGCCCCGTCACCCCGCACCGTCCGGCCAACGCTGTCGATCCAGCTGGTGAGCTCGGACGAAAGAACCGGAGGCGCCATGGGTGCGTTGCTGGCAGCCTGCGTGCCCGCTGCCGGGACCTCCCTCCCACTCAGCACCTCCAGCAGCGTTGCAGCGACATGCTTGCAATTGTACTCCATCGGACAACTGCAATCGCCATCGAGGTCGACAAGTTCGTCACCGCTGAACACCAAGACGATATCGACCTCATACCTGTTTGCTCCGCTGCCGCGCACCTGCGCGCTGACATGTTTCAGGTCATCGCTGACCTTGAGGTTCGAGACACGGCCCTGCGCCTGATAGGAAACCGCCTTCTCCATCGCCGATCGGCTGAAGTAACTGTAGATCGACTTGCGCTTGAGAACGTCCGAGAGCACTTGCAGAAATTCCGTGGTCTTTGAGCTTTCAGGATAGCCCCTCCGCCCCGATCGTTGTAGCCGACTCCTCCCGCTTGCGAACAGGAACCTGACGCCTCGGGCCCTGACCGATCGAGGCGGCGCAACAACGGAGTGCTTCAACCATGCATGAATGGTAAGAACCCGGCATGACCATCCGTTCCATCGTCCGCTACCCCGACCGCCGGCTCGCGATGCCTGCACGAGCCGTCAGCGCATTCGACGACGGCTTGCGCAAACTGGCGGCGGACCTGTTGGAGACGATGCGGGCGGCACCCGGGATCGGCATCACCGCGCCGCATGTCGGTGTGCCCTTGCGGCTCGTCGTGCTCGAGCTCGACGCCAGGGACGGTCCCCTCACCTACGTCAATCCGGTCGTTGAATGGGCCTCACCCGAGATGATCCTGCACCGCGAGGGCAGCGTCTCGATGCCTGGGGTCAACGACGAGGTGCAACGCCACGCGCGGGTGCGGATCAGCTATCAGGATCTCGACGGCAACATGCATAGCGAAGAATCGGACGGCCTGCGGGCCGTCTGCCACCAGCATGAGATCGACCAGCTCGACGGCGTGTTCTGGATCCAGCGGCTGTCGCGGCTGAAGCGGGAGCGGCTGGTGAAAAAGTACGAGAAGACGTTGCGGGGTCCGTGATGCATTCACTCCCGCTTGTGTAGGGCCACTGCGGTCAAGCCGCGGCATGACAGCGCGTGCGGGGCGCGAGCGTGCGACGCGCGGCCTACCCGACCGCCATCAGCTCCTTCGCCAGCGCCATGTAGGCCGGCAGTGTCACGGGATCGTTGGCGGCGTTGCCCGCCATGGGATGCGAGGCATAGCGGGCGATCACCATCTCGGCTTTGGGATCGATGTAGATGCCCTGGCCGTGGACGCCGCGCGCCATATAGGCGCCGTGGGCATTGTGGCTGACCCACCATTGATTGCGGTAGGACGCGCCCGGCAGCGTGGTGTAGCCGGCCGGCTTGAATTTGTGGGGATCGCCGCCGCGCGCGATGTCCTCGACCACAGACGAAGGCACGATCTGGCGGCCGTTGAAGCGGCCGTGATTGCGCATGGTCTCACCGAAGCGGGCGAGATCGCGCAGTGTCGTGGAGAGACCGCCACCGCCGCTCTCGGTGCCGATGCGGTCAACGTGATAATGCGCGTCCTCCTCTGCACCCATCGGCTGCCAGATGCGCTCGGAGAGAAGATCGGACAGGGTCATGCCGCTGACGCGGCGGCAAATCCAGGCCAGCACGTCGGTGTTGACGGTCTTGTAGGCAAAGGCCTTGCCGTGCTCGCCCTGCTTCTTCTGCGCGATGAGGAAATCGAAGATCGTGGTCGCGCCGTCATAGCCCGGCGGGATCGGGGCCATGCCGTTCGCACGTCGCAATCCCCACACATCCGAATTCTTGTCGGTGTAGACTTCGGTGTATGCGAGCCCCGTGGTCATATCCATGACCTCGTGCACGCGCGCGTCCCCAAACGCGCTCGCCTTCAGCTCCGGCACATAATCCGTGACGGGCGCCTGCGGATCGATCCTGCCCTCGGCGACCAGCATGCCTGCGAGCACCCCGGTGAACGACTTCGTCACCGACATCGCGAGATGCGGCTTGTGCGGCTTCAAGGCGCCGAAATAGCGCTCATAGATCAGCTTGCCCCGATGCAGCACCGCGATGCCGTCGGTGTAGGTCTCCTCCAGCATTTTTGCGAACGTCATCGGGCGACCGTCCATCGTGGTCGAGGCGACCGCGCCGATGTCATGCTCCTCCCGCGGCAGCACCGACGCCGGCCCCGCCCCGCGCCAGACGTTCACCGTCGGCACCAACTGGCGGATGTTGCTCCAGGCCCAGCGCAGTTCGGGGAAGCTGCGGAACGAGCCGTCCTGGAAGGTGATGATGCGGTCGGCTGACGGCGGGAAGCCGCGCATCCAGCCTAACTGTTCGGGATCGGTCTCCGTGGCGGCGGCGAGAGATTGAGGGGCGACGATAGACATGAACGTAAGCTCCGGGGCTGGCAACGCCGGAATCGTATCATGAGCACGCTAGACGTACACCCAACGCCAGCGCTGGGGTGGTCGGCGGCGGAAGCTGGGCGCCCATTCGTAGAATAAATAGAGCGATCGATATCCGACTCCCGAACCAAAACACACTCCAGGTCACAACGACGGGGCAACGCCGATCATGCGATCGAGCATTTATGGGCCGATGCCTATTTGCGGAAAATTCAATGCCGTGCGAACGGAGCGATCAACTCGCTACGGAGTTGGCTTCAACAAGACGCAAACATCGTCACTTGGCGTCATGATTGTCGTCCGCACTTTCGCTCGGGTGATGCTGACACGGAAGTTTTGACGCGCTTGCGTCATCGATCCATCGTGAAAATTGCCGGACACAATTCGATCAGGATTAGCTACGATCTCGCGTTTCACCCGCTTTGGCCAGCCTTCGAAAATGATGACCTCGTCGAACTGTTTCCCCTTCGCCTTGTGCATGTTCATCACGACGACACCCGCTTCCGGCTTGTGTGCTGTCGCGAAATGCTCATGAACGAAGGCTTGGCGGGTGATCTCAAGGGCATTCCGATATCCGCCCCCATCGCGCCAGTCCTGCGCTAATCCCTGGCGAAGCAGGGTCCCTCGCTCAAGAAGTCGGACATTGCGCACCTCCCTCGCGACATGGTTCAATCGCGGGCAAGCTCCGGCGCCCAGCACAGCCCGCATTGCCACCCAATCTGCGTCGGGGTCCCCCGTGAGCGCCAGAGCCGCTGAAGCTTGGTGAGCGGCAAACGTGCCTTTTAATACACTGTTGCCCGGCATCGGGCGGCCTTTTGCAACGCACTCATTCCATTTCGCCAACGCCGCTCGAAATCGCTTAGCCTCGTCCATGTCGCCCTTAGTGGGCGTCGCACCGCCGCGGCCGTGAAAATAGCTGCAAAGTAGCTCGACAAGTTTGTCAAAGCATCCGGCATGGCCGCGCTGCTGCAACAAGAAGGCGACAATCTCAGCGGCGAGGATCGGCCCCTCCATATCGACAGCTGCCGTGTGCGCAATAGGCGGGACGTTTCCGAACGGTTCGCGCAGCACGTCAGATACGAGGCGAGTCATCCTTTTGGTCGGCACGAGTACCGCAAGCGACCAGTCCCGTCGACCCGCTTCAATCAAACGCTTGCGGGCTTGCAGGACCTGTCCAACGAGTGACGTGTAGGCTTGATTGGGGTTGGATTCGAAGGGCGCGTAGGCGATTCCTTTGTATTCGTTCTGACGGAATTTTCCGGTCAGAATGTCGTTGCCAAACAATGTGATATCAGTGCCTTTGCTTCTATGATTGTCCGCGGCGAGATCGTGGACTGATGGTGCGAAAGCGGCTGTGAAGTGGTTAAGCCTCTCCGGATCAGCCCCGATGAAATCGAAGATTCGCTGCTCTGGGTCGGCTAGAGCTATCAGCGTGCTACTCACGCCTAAGGCCTGTACCGCTCGCCATTGGTCGGCGCTCGTGTCCTGAAATTCATCGAGAATGATGTAGGGGTACATCGTCGAGATAAGCGACCGGATCTTGTTAGAGCCGTGAAGCAAGATTGCCACGCGGTCTGCGAACAGCTCGAAGCAAACCTTTCCCTCTTCGGTTGCGAGTCGAGCCCGCTCTGCGTCCTCACGTGCGCGCTTCTGCGCTTTCTCCTCATTCGACAGTTTCGAAGCCGCTTTATAGCCACTCCGTACGGCGGACAGAGCGATTGCCTCGTTTGATGGCGTTAGGATCGTTATCCGCCGCGGAAAGCCGATCAGGTAACCGTGGGCTTTCAGAATGCGCCAGAAGAACGAATGATAGGTATCGACCTCGATCCTCCGTCGCTCCTCACGTGCGATCGCAGCCTCCTCGTCGATCGCCTCCAGCACGCGCGAAACGGTCGCGCGGGCGAAACTGAGGAAAAGGATGCGCTGGCCGGGCTTCAGCGCCTCACATGCAATTTTCGCGGCCTTGAGAATCGAGACGGTTGTTTTTCCAGAGCCGGGCCCACCGGTCACGAGGTGATGCCCGACGGTCCGAATGACTTTCTTTTGAGCCTCGGTCAGCTCGACCATGACACATCCACCTAGCTGAGAGGGTCGACAGCGTCTTCTTCGTCACCTTCGCCAGCCGGCGGTGGCGGTACATCGCAGAGCGCTTTCAGGGTGATGCAAGCCTCACGCAACCACTGCGGGATCTCGGCCTCGCAGCACTGCGCTAGGAATTCTGCGATCCCCCAGTTTCCTTTCGACCAGCTGAAATAGTCCTTGAGCGCCACTACCACCTGTATCTTTGGGTTCGGGTATTTAGTCTGCAGGTGGGGCGGCCAATCCAGCAAGTCCGCAAACCGTTCGAGCGCAGCCTGGGTCGTATTCTTGAGGATCAGATCCTCGATGCCCTTCTCCTCATGCATGAACAGCCGCTCAACCTGAGCTTCGATAGTCGCCTTGGCCGGACCGGTTTGCTTGTCGCATAGGGCGAAGGTTCGCTTTCCCAAGCTTTTATACAGAGCGCCGAGATCGGCGATTTGGGTTTCAGTCCCTGCGTCGATGACGCACACGCCCAGGGCCTCCAAAGACGCGTATATCGTCGGGTTCAACTCCGACAAGCGGCGCGCGGCGACTGGGAAAGACGTCGCCTCCGTTGCGCCCTCGGCGATCAGGACGCGACGTGAGAGCAGCCCCTCGCAAAACCGAGTCCGAAACTCCTGGCGATAACGCTTATGCTTGACGCTTTCCGGCAGCTCGATCTTTGCCTGGGCCAGTTTGCCATTGCCCGTTCGCGAAAGGGTGACGGTCTCATCGAGGCTGAACTCCTCGAGGATGTACGGCGAGTGCGATGTAAAGAGCGACTGAGCCGAAAGCTTGCGTAATTCGTGGACAATTCGCTTTTGCGCATATGGCGGGATCGCCGTTTCGGCTTCTTCCATGGCAAAAATGACGTTCTGCTTATCCTCGGCGATCTGCGACAGCATCGCGAGTACCAGCATATTGATTGTCCCCGTTCCCTGCCGGAAGAAGGGCGCCGCATGGTCGCCCGTGCCGGTGGCTATGAACGCAGTAACCACCTTTCGGAGATGCTCACGTGTCAGGTTTGACACTTTAAGGTGCGGCTTCACTCCCCACTCGCGCGGCACGTAATTCTTCAGCGACTTGTCGATGCTTTCGAGCACGCCCGAGATGCCAAGGACAGGATCGCTCGCAACGTCGAAACCGGCAAGCGTTCCGATCGTCCCTTCCCACATCTGAGGCCGGATCTCCTTGAGCCGCAGGATAATGTCCAGCAGGCTGCCGTGTTCGAGACTGAGCGCGCGAGATCCGGTCCTCAACGATCGCAAGAAGAGAAAGCCGCAGTGCTGCTTATCCTTCTTAGAAAAGGAGGTCGGGGTCTCGTCCTCCGACAGGCTGCGTGTGAAGTAGGTATTGCCGACGAAGTCGTCTTCGTCAGGGTCATATTCGCCGATGAATGTGACCCGGAGCGCCGCCTTGATCTCAGCAACATCGACACCCGCTAGACTAGCCTCCTGATAGAACTCGCCGGTGCTTGTATTCAGCCACTCGACGGCGGCGCCGAAGCGCGCCTCCTGTTCTGACGACAAGTTGGTGATCGTGACCTCGACCTTGATCTTCGGGGCCGGGACAAGCTCCGCCCCTTCGGGGGCCCTGGGGTTCGCGAGAGGAAGATAGTTGCCCTCATAGAAATCGTGCTCATCAACGGGCGGCCGTCGACTGAGCCGGTCAGGCCCCAATGCGAGATCGATCGCCTCAAGTACCGACGATTTGCCGGTGTTATTGTCGCCGATCAGGACGGCATGATCAGGCAGCACGAGCTTTGCGGAGCGAATGCCTCGAAAATTTTCTATCTCAACGGAAAATATCTTCACGACTCCCCCCAGAGCCACGCGGCCTTATTGAGCCTGCGTTATCTCATAAGTTGAGTCGGCACAAAACACTCGTCTTAAACGGCGGACGTGCTTCGAAGCCGATCGCGCCGCAACAGATCCCCACCATTGGGGTGCTGCCGGTATGAATGGGTGAAAATCACTCCCACTCGATCGTCCCCGGCGGCTTACTGGTCACGTCGTACACCACCCGGTTCACGCCCTTCACCTCGTTAATGATGCGCGTGGCGGTCTCGCCCAAGAACTTCATGTCGAACGGGTAAAAGTCGGCGGTCATGCCGTCGGTGGAGGTGACGGCGCGCAGGCCGACGACGTAGTCGTAGGTGCGGCCGTCGCCCATGACGCCGACGGTCTTGACGGGGAGCAGCACGGCAAAGGCCTGCCAGATCACGTCGTAGAGGCCGTGCTTCCTGATCTGATCGATGTAGACGGCGTCGGCCTTGCGCAGGATGTCGAGCTTGTCTTTGGTGATTTCGCCGGGGCAGCGGATGGCGAGGCCCGGGCCCGGGAACGGGTGTCGGCCAACGAAGATTTCGGGCAGGCCGAGCTCGCGCCCGAGCTTGCGCACCTCGTCCTTGAACAGCTCGCGCAGCGGCTCGACGAGCTTCATGTTCATGCGCTCAGGGAGGCCACCGACATTGTGGTGCGACTTGATCGTCACCGAAGGGCCGCCGGTGAAGGAGACGCTCTCGATCACATCAGGGTAGAGCGTGCCTTGCGCGAGGAAGTCGGCGCCGCCGATCTTCTTGGCTTCCTCTTCGAACACCTCGATGAAGAGGCGGCCGATGGTCTTGCGCTTGGTCTCCGGATCGGTAACGCCTTCGAGCTCGCCCAAAAACTGTTTTGAGGCATCCACGTGCACGAGCGGGATGTTGTAGTGGTGGCGGAACAGGTCGACCACGGTCTTGGCTTCGTCGAGACGCAAAAGGCCATGATCGACGAACACGCAGGTGAGCTGGTCGCCGATCGCCTCGTGAATCAGCACGGCCGCGACCGCTGAATCGACGCCGCCGGAAAGGCCGCAGATCACCTTGCCTTTGCCGACCTGCTGGCGGATTTTTTGGATCTCCTCCTCGCGGAAGGCGCGCATGGTCCAGTCGCCGGAAAGGCCGGCGATCTTGCGCACGAAGTTGCGGATCAGTTTGGCGCCGTCGGGCGTGTGCACCACTTCCGGGTGGAACATCAGGCCGTAATATTTGCGCGTCTCGTCCTGGATGATCGCGAAGGGCGCGTTCGGCGAGGTGCCGGCCACCGAGAAGCCCGGCGGCATCCTGGTGATGCGATCGCCATGGCTCATCCAGACCTGATTCCTGCCGCCTGGTGACCAGACGTCCTCGAACAGCTTGCTCGGCGCCTTCACCTCGACATCGGCGCGGCCGAATTCGCGGTGATGGCCGCCCTCGACCTCGCCGCCGAGTTGGGCTGCCATGGTCATCTGGCCGTAGCAGATGCCCATTACCGGCACGCCGGAATCGAAGATCGCTTGCGGGGCGCGGGGCGAGCCGGCCTCATGCACCGACTCAGGCCCGCCGGAGAGGATCACCGCCTTCGGCTTCATCTCGTTGAAGGCAGCTTCGGCCTTGTTGAACGGAACGATCTCGCAATAGACGCCATCCTCGCGCACGCGGCGCGCGATCAGTTGCGTCACCTGGCTGCCGAAGTCGACGATGAGAATCTTGTCGTGCGCCGAGGCCACCGAGGGCGTCGACGCGGAGCGGTCGTTTTGTGCTGCTGTCATGGCCAGCAGATACGCGACACGGGAGCTGCCCGCAACCGCGCGGGCGCGCGCCCCACATCCTTCTTTGGGCATGGACAAAACCATATAGGTCAGCAATATTGACCTATTATGTCCTCCTCTCAAACAGGGGGCCGAACAGGGAGAACGCCATGTCACAGCACCATCAGCCATCAACGCTCGCCGCGCTCGGCCGGACCTGGGTCGAGGCCTGGAATGCGCGCGACCTCGAACGCGTGCTCACGCTCTATGACGAGGCGGCCGTGATGACGTCGGACCGCATCCCCGTCATGGGGTTCGATGCCAGCGGCACCGTGCGCGGCAAGGACGCGCTCCGCGCCTATTGGGGCAAGGCGCTCGGGCTTTTGCCGAACCTGCATTTTTCGTTGATCGATGTGTTCGTCAGCCCGGACAGCGTGGTTGTGTTCTACGAGAACGAGCGGGGCAAGCGAATCTGCGAATATCTGCGGGTGAACGCCGAAGGGCTGATCGTGCAGGGGTCGGCGAATCATTTGGCGGCATAGGCCGGTTCCGGAAGGCCGCCCCACCCTCGCCGCGGCTTCTCGGCTCGATCATTGCCGCCTCTGGAATACTGGATCGCCCGCCCCAGTGCGCAAGTGCGCACAAGGCGGGCGATGACAGCGTGAACGAGGAAGGTTCGTGACCCCCACACGCAGTGACGGAGAACGCGGTGTACGCTAACAACACTGCCGACACCGATTGGACCTCCGCCATGAAACTCCCGGCATCCCCGTTCACCGTCACCGACTGGAGCCAGGTCGAGCCCACCACGCATCCCGGCGAGACCGGCGAGGCCAAGTGGCGGACGCTCAACATCGGCGAACTCCGGGTGCGGATGGTCGAGTATTCGCCGGGCTACCTCGCCGATCATTGGTGCGATCGCGGTCACGTGCTCTACGTGCTGAAGGGCGAGCTCGACTCGGAGCTGCGCGACGGGCGCAAGTTCAAGCTGACGGCGGGGATGAGCTACCAGGTCTCGGATTTCGGCGACGCCGCGCACCGGTCCTCGACGGCGGTGGGTGCGACGCTCTTCATCGTCGATTGAGAGGCGCGAGGGCGGCCAATTTGCACCGCAAAATAGCAAGCGCGCGCGACATGCCGAGCCACGGGTGGTGCCTTGAACTGGCCCCAAATTCTCGCTATATTGTGATCATCGATACTTGGCCGAACGACTGGGCCGCTTCGCTTCGTTGCTGACGGGCGCGCACGCTTCAGATGAATTCTCCAAACATCGACTCATCAGGGACTATGGGCGCAATGCTGCGTACCGGTCTGCGTGCGTATCCTCTCTAACTAACTAAAGGACAATCCCATGGCTATGGGCACCGTGAAGTGGTTCAACACCCAAAAGGGTTATGGTTTCATTCAGCCGGACGACGGCCAAAAGGACGTATTCGTGCACATCAGCGCCGTCGAGCGCGCTGGCCTCTCCTCCCTCAACGAGGGCCAGAAGGTCTCGTTCGACATCGTCGCCGACCGCCGCAGCGGCAAGTCCTCGGCTGACAATCTCCGCGTCGGCTAACGCCGGCGCAAGGCGCTTCTGACCACCGACGTACCGGTCAGAAGCGGTTAGCGAACACAGGCCCCGCGACCGGATTCGGTTCGCGGGGCTTTGTTTTGGGCGCCGCTGGCGCGGTCAGCCCGATTTCCTCAGCACCGAAACGAAGAACCCGTCCGTCCCGGTCCGCCGCGGCGTCATCAGCCAGCCTTCATCCGATTGCAGTGCGGCCTCGCCAAAAGCCTCCGCCTTGTCCCAGAGCACGCTCGCGGTTTGCTCAGGCGGGACGACCGTGAACTCGGGATGGCGGGCGACGAACGCCCTGACCTGCTCACCGTTCTCTTCCGGCAGCACCGAGCAGGTGATGTAGGCGATGCGGCCACCCGGCTTCACCAGCGGAACCGCGCGCTCCAGCACCTCGGCCTGGTCGCGCAGGCGAATCTCCAGCGCGCCCGGCCGCATGCGCCATTTGGCGTCAGGGTTGCGGCGCCAAGTACCGGTTCCCGTGCAGGGTGCGTCGATCACGACCAGATCGGCGGTGCTGCGGATGTCGGCAAGCGGATCGGCGTCGCCCTTGGGCGTGCGGACATCGGCATTGTGGACACCGGCGCGCGACAGCCGCTCGTGGATCGGGGCGAGCTGGCGCTTGTCACGGTCGGTGGCGATCAGCCGGCCCTTGCCCTGCATCAGGGCGGCGAGCGCCAGCGTCTTGCCGCCGGCGCCGGCGCAGAGGTCGATCACCTGCTCGCCGGGTTTTGCCGCAGTGAATTGGGCTGCAAGCTGCGATCCCTCATCCTGCACCTCAATGGCGCCCTTGATGAAATCCTCCTCGGCCTGGATGCCCGGGTTGCGCGCATCGGCCGAAAGCTCGATGCGGAGGCCGGTTGCGGACCAAGGCGTCGGTTTTGCATGAAGATGAGCAAGTGCACGCAGCACCTTGTCCCGATTGGATTTTAGCGTGTTGACGCGCAGGTCGAGCGGGGCCCGGCTCGCCATCGCCGCGGCCTCGGCGGCACGGTCCTCGCCGAACACTTTTCCAAGGTGGGGATCAAGCCAGTCTGGATAGTCGCCGGCCACGGCGGCGGGCGCATCTTTCAGGGAACGCGAGGCGAGCGCGGCCTGCTCGGCTTCCGTCAGCGGCTCTGGCGCAAACCGGCTGCCGTCGAACATCGCGGCCATGGTGGCCGTATCCATGTTTCGCTCGAGGCGGAGCATGCCGATCAGCCGCGCCCGCGCGGTATCGGCATCCATCAGGTACGCGCTCGAGGCGTAACGGCGCAGCACGTCCCAGACCAGGCCGGCGATGGCGGCGCGGTCGCCGGAACCGGCGAAGCGGTGCGCGGTGCCCCACTCCTTCAGCGCCTTGGCCGCAGGCACGCGGTCCTTCTCGATGGTGTCGATCAGTTCGATGGCTGCGGACAGCCGGGCAGCGGGCGTCATTTCAAATCTTTCAAAAAAGATTGGCGCACAAGCGCCTAGATCAGCAAGAGCAGCTTCAGCGCGAAATAGATCCACATCGCCAACAGCACCAGCACGCCGGCGAGCCAGACCGTGGAGCGCCGGCCGAGATCGTTGGAGGAGACGAAAACGCCGGCATGGGCAAAGCGCGTCACCACGAACACCCAGGACATCAGCACGATGAAGAGATCGGCACGGCGCAGCGGCAGCGCCAGTGCGATCAGGACGTAGAACAGCACCGGCAGCTCGAACTGGTTGCGGTAGCAATTGGCGATTTGTGTGGCGCCCTTGGGCCAGTTCGGCTCGCCCAGCGCAATGTCGCGGATCTTGGTCTCGCCCGAGACCAGCGTCTTGCGGCGCGCGACAACCATGCCGATCAGGAGCGCGAAGGTGAGAGCGACCTGCACGAAGACCGGCAGCAGGACCATTTGAACGGACATCGGAACTTTCCCGGGAGGCGAAATGCCGCCGACCGTCATTAGCTGCGACTTTTGGCGCTGACAATGAACGACTTGAACCGGCGTTCCCGCTCTCGCGATCAAAGGTCGATCGTTAAAGCGATTTCGGCCCCCGCGGGCCGCGAGGCGAGAGACCGCCATGCCGACCGCATCGCCTCGCCGCTCGCCGGCGCCCTCGCCCGCAGGACGGCTATACGATCCGCTATCGCGCGCTTTAAACTTTGTTCGTGCGACGCATGCCCGCACCGTCATCGTTCCGACGCGTGACAACGGGTATGATGAACGCATGTCCGAATTTCGCCTCACGCAGATTTCCGACACCCATCTCGGCCGGCGCTTTCCCGGCCTGATCGCCAACTTCCACCGCCTCAGCGAGCACATCGACGCCAACAGGCCCGATCTCGTCATCAATACCGGCGATGTCTCGTTCGACGGCCCGACCAGCGTGGATGACGTCGCATTCGCGAAAAGCCTGCACGATGCCCTGCCCATCGCCTGCCGCTATCTCCCCGGCAATCACGACATCGGCGACAATCCAACCATGATTGGACCGGCGCCGAAGCCGCCGGTCAGCGAGGCGCACCGCCGACAATTCTGCGACATCATCGGCGAGGACCATTGGGCGTTCGAGGCTGCCGGCTGGTGCTTCATCGGCCTCGATTCACTTGTCATGAATGCAGGGCTCGCCTTCGAGGCCGAACAATTCGACTGGCTGGCCCGCGAGATCGCGCGCACCACGGGAAAGCCGGTCGCGCTGTTCCTGCACAAGCCGCTGTTTCTCAACCTGCCGGACGATCCCGAAACGCCGGAAACCGCGATCCGCTACGTGCCGCAGCCGGCCCGGGCGCGACTGATCGAGATGTTCGAGCGCGTCGATCTCCGGCTCATCGCCAGCGGTCATGTGCACCAGCGGCGCGAGTTCACCTATCGCCTCACCCGCCATGTCTGGGCGCCGTCGGCCGGCTTCGTCATCAACGATGCGCGCCAGGACCGGATCGCGATCAAGGAAGTCGGGCTCGTCGAGTATCGTTTCCAGCCCGACAGTTTTGAGGTCCGCCACATCAGGGCCGCGGGCCAGGTCGATGTCGACATCGAAGAGCTCCTTGCCCTAATGGGCGACGAGCACTAATGCCTGCTTGACGGCTCGGGCGACGCTCTTGAGATCCTGCTGGATCGCAGCCAGCAAGGATTGCAGCGCCTCGCTGTTGACCGGCTTGGCCGTGGGATCCTTGGTAGGCTGGACCTTGGCCGGCTGGGCGGCTTGGACCGGACGCTTCGGGAATGGCGGCGGCGGCGGCATCGAGGGACCAACGACATCGCCCTCCTCGTCGACATGCACGAACTTGCCATGGATGACGTCGTTACGCCGGCCCATGACGAACATGGTCGCCCAATAGCCGGCTGCCAGCAGCATTACGCAGAAAATACCAATCTCTAACATCGCAGCACCTAAAATATGCGCGATGATTCAATGCCTTCACCTCGGGGTCAATGAACACGGGTCACACCTGCGGCTTTTGCCTCAAGGTGTGACCATTTGGTGACTCTTTCTTAACCATACCCGCCGGCGTGTGGCCCCGGCGCAGCTAGACTTTGTCAGGTCCGACCCGCACCAGCTGCTTGCCGAAATTGGCGCCCTTCAAGAGGCCCATGAAGGCGCCGGGCGCGCTCTCCAGGCCCTCGGTGACGAACTCCTTGTATTTCACCTTGCCCTCCCGGACCCAGGCCGATATGTCGCGCAAGAAATCGCCATGGCGCGCGGCGAAGTCGGAGACGATAAAGCCGCGGAAGGTCAGACGCTTGGTGAGGATGTTGCGCATCAAGGATGCGGCCCATTTCGGCGGCTTGGCCTCGGTGTCGTTGTAATGCGCGATCAGGCCGCAGACCGGCACGCGCGCGAAGGGGTTGAGCAGCGGGAACACCGCCTCGAACACCGCGCCGCCGACATTCTCGAAATAGACGTCGATGCCACCAGGGCAGGCATCCTTGAGCTTTGCCGCGAGATCGGGGCTGCGGTGATCGATGCAGGCATCGAAGCCGAGTTCCTTGACGACGTAATCACACTTGTCCTTGCCGCCAGCGATGCCGACCGCGCGCGCGCCCTTGATCTGCGCGATCTGGCCGACGGCCGAACCGACCGCACCGGAGGCGCCGGCGACGACGACGGTCTCGCCCGGTTGCGGCTTGCCGATGTCGAGCAGGCCCGTATAGGCCGTCATGCCGGGCATGCCGAGCACGCCGATCGAGGTCGAGATCGGGCCGAGCTTGGGATCGACCTTGATCAATCCTTTGCCGTTCGAGATCGCGTGGGTCTGCCAGCCGGAGCGGATGCGCACGATATCGCCGACCGCGAAATCAGGATTGTTGGACGCCGCGACCTCGCTGACCGCCTCGCCTTCCATCACGCCGCCAATCGGCACCGGTGCGGCGTAGGATGGCCCCTCGCTCATGCGCCCGCGCATATAGGGATCTAGCGACAGCCAAATCGTGCGCAACAGGACCTCGCCTGCCGCTGGCGTCGGCACCGCGAATTCCTCCAGACGAAAATCAGACGGCTTGGGTTCGCCGACGGGACGCGCGGCGAGAACGATGCGTTTGCCTTGGGACATGATGGCTTCCTCCGGAGTTTCTTCGTTGCAAGCGAAGCGGAGGGAGCGAGGCGCGTCAATACAAAAGCAGTGGAGAGGGTAGTCGGGGAGGCATGCGCCGTTCTCGTGTCCCGGACGCGCCGCAGCGCTCTTGCGCTGCTGCGCAGAGCCGGGACCCACGCAGCACGGATGATTGCCCAGTATGGAAGAACGCTGGGCCCCGGCTCTGCAGCGCACCCGCTGAAAGAGCGCTGCGCTGCGTCCGGGGCACGAGAGCGAAAACGACTAACCGCCGCCCGGATAGTTCGGCGCTTCGCGCGTAATGGTGACGTCGTGGACGTGGCTTTCGCGCAGGCCCGCGCCGGTGATGCGGACGAACTGGGCCTTCTGGTGCAGCTCCTTCATGTCGCGCGCACCGACATAGCCCATCGCGGCGCGCAAGCCGCCGGCGAGCTGGTGCATGACGTTACCGACCGGGCCCTTGTAGGGTACCTGGCCCTCGATGCCCTCAGGCACGAGCTTGAGCGCGTCCTTGATGTCCTGCTGGAAGTAGCGATCGGCCGAGCCGCGCGCCATCGCGCCGACCGAGCCCATGCCGCGATAGGCCTTGTAGGAGCGGCCCTGCCACAAAAACACTTCGCCCGGCGTCTCGTCGGTGCCGGCGAGCAGCGAGCCGACCATGGCGATGTCGGCGCCGGCGGCAAGCGCCTTGGCGAGATCGCCGGAGAACTTGATGCCACCGTCGGCGATCACTGGAACGTCGGACTTCTTCGCGGCTTCCACCGCATCCATGATCGCGGTGAGCTGCGGCACGCCGACGCCGGCGACGATGCGCGTGGTGCAGATCGAGCCCGGGCCGATGCCGACCTTGATGCAATCCGCACCCGCGTCGATCAGTGCCTGCGCGCCTTCGGTGGTGGCAATGTTGCCGGCAACGACCTGCACGGAATTGGAGAGACGCTTGATGCGGTTGACGGCGTGCAGCACGTGGCGCGAATGGCCGTGCGCGGTGTCGACGACGACGAGGTCGACGCCGGCATCGATCAGGCGCTCGGTGCGCTCGAAGCCGGTGTCGCCGACAGTGGTGGCAGCAGCAACGCGCAGGCGGCCCTGCGCATCCTTGCAGGCGAGCGGATGGGCGACCGCCTTTTCCATGTCCTTTACGGTGATGAGGCCGACGCAGCGATATTGCTCGTCGACCACCAGCAGCTTCTCGATGCGATGCTGGTGCAGCATCCGCCGCGCCTCGTCCTGGCTGACATTCTCGCGCACCGTGACGAGATTTTCGTGCGTCATCAGCTCGGAGATTTTCTGCTGCCGGTTGGTCGCAAACCGCACGTCGCGGTTGGTGAGAATGCCGACCAGCTTGCCCGGCGTGGACTTGCCGGCGCCGGTGACGACGGGAATGCCGGAGATGCCGTGATCGCTCATCAGCTTGAGTGCGTCGTCGAGCGTCGCCTCGGGGCTGATGGTGAGCGGGTTCACCACCATACCCGACTCGTAGCGCTTGACCTGCCGCACCTGGGCAGCCTGCCCGTCGGGGTCGAAATTGCGATGGATGACGCCGAGGCCGCCGGCCTGCGCCATGGCGATCGCCATACGCGCCTCCGTGACGGTGTCCATGGCGGAGGCCATGATCGGGATGTTGAGCGGAATGGCGCGGGTGACGCGGGAACGGATGTCGACCTCGCCCGGCATGACGTCCGACAGGCCAGGCTTCAACAGCACGTCGTCGAACGTGAAGGCTTCGCGAATGCCTTGAAGTTGCACCGTGGCCATCTGCCAACTCCTTCCTGCGGCCCTGCCGCAAATAGCTATGGATGAGCGCCGCCCTCGGCGTGCCTTGCGGCATCGCCGGAGAATCGGAGCCCATCGGTGGGGTTGACGCGGGTCGATAGCACGGCCGCGTGACGAATCAAAGCAATTCGGACCGCCGGACAGCCATGCACAGGCTTTTTGGGCAGATTCAGCGGGGATAGCCTGTGCGCGCCCCCACCCACCGTCATTCCGGGCTGGCGCCAGAAGGGGCGCCCGGCAATGACGAGGGAGCGAGACTCCCCGGGGTGCAACCGTTGAAGCGGGTCACACCGTTACGCGGCATTTAGGTGCTATGCGTTGTTGCGCAATGGTCCCGGCCTGACGGGGGTGATAAGCCGCAAGTCCACTCTTCCTTCCGATTTTCATTACCATTCCGTCATGGTCGACAAGCAACGCGTCATTCCGCTGATCGTGGCCACTGCTCTCTTCATGGAGAACATGGACTCGACGGTGATCGCCACCTCGCTGCCGGCGATCGCGGCCGACATCGGCACCAGTCCCCTGACGCTGAAGCTCGCGATCACCTCCTATCTGCTGTCGCTGGCCGTGTTCATCCCGGCGAGCGGCTGGACCGCCGACCGCTTCGGCGCGCGCATGGTGTTCGCAATCGCGGTCGGCGTGTTCATGGTCGGTTCGGTCGGCTGCGCGCTCTCGACCTCGGTCACCGATTTCGTGTTCGCGCGCATCCTGCAAGGAATGGGCGGGGCCATGATGACGCCTGTTGGGCGTCTCGTGCTGCTGCGTTCGGTCGACAAGAGCGCGCTGGTCAACGCGATGGCCTGGGTGACGGTCCCTGCCCTGATCGGCCCGGTGATCGGCCCGCCGCTCGGCGGCTTCATCACCACCTACGCCTCCTGGCACTGGATCTTCCTGATCAACATCCCGATCGGGCTGCTCGGCATCTTCATGGCGCTGCGCTTCATCGATCCCATCAAGAGCGAGACTCAGGAACCATTCGACCTCTACGGCATGATGCTGGCGGGCATCGGACTGGCCGGCATCGCGTTTGGTCTCTCCGTCGCCGGGCTCAACCTGCTGCCCTGGAGCACGGTTGCCGCGCTGGTGGTGGGCGGCGCGATCTCGATGGCGCTCTACGTCATCCACGCAAGGCGGACGGGATCGCCGGTGCTGGATTTTTCGCTGCTGAAGCTGCCGACGCTACGCGCGGCCGTGCTCGGCGGCTTCATGTTCCGGCTCGGCATCGGCGCGCTGCCCTTCCTGCTGCCGCTCCTGATGCAGATCGGCTTCGGCCTGTCGCCGTTCCACTCCGGCCTCGTCACCTTTGCCTCCTCGCTCGGCGCCATGGGCATGAAGACGCTGGCGGCGCGCATCATCCGCGCCTTTGGCTTCCGCAATCTGATGACGGTGAACGCGATCATCAGCGCATTCTTCCTCGGCGTCTGCGCGCTGTTCACGGTGACGACGCCGCTGCTCATCATCATGGTGATCCTGGTGGTCGGCGGCTTCTTCCGCTCGCTGGAGTTCACCGCCATTAACACAGTCGCCTATGCCGATGTCGAGACCGCCCAGATGAGCCGGGCCACCACGCTGGTCAGCGTCAACCAGCAGCTCGCGGTCTCCGCCGGCGTCGCCGTCGGCGCGGCCTGCGTCGAGACGACCATGTGGTTCAGTCATGTCAGCGAGCTCGACGCCACCGTGTTCGCGCCGGCCTTTGTCGTGGTCGCGCTGACCTCGGCGGCCTCTAGCTGGTTCTTCTGGCAGATGCCCGCTGACGCCGGTCACGAGATCTCCGGCCGCAAGGCGGCGGAGATCGCAAGCCGCAAAGGTGCCGGCAAGGGCGCAGAGAAGGCAGCGCTCAAGGCAGCGAGCGAGGATACCCAGGACGTGCGGGATCAGCGGCTGGGGTGAGTTCCTTCGGTCATTCGGGGCGATGCGGAGCATCGAGCCTGGAATCTCCGGAATCTATTGTGCCGCGGAGCGCGAGGAGAAATGGATTCCCGGCTCGCCTCTTCGAGGCGCCCCGGAATGACAGCGCTTGTGGTTACGCCTTCGCCTCGCCCCGAAAGCCCGTCGCCAGCACGTAGCGTTCCGAGGAATCCTGGCGGCTCGCGGCCGGCTTGACGTGACGCACGGCGGTGAAATCGCGCTTGAGCTGGGCGAGCAGATCGGCGTCGGCACCGCTCTGGAAAGTCTTTGCCAGGAACGTGCCGCCGGGCTTGAGCACGTCGCAGGCAAAGGCCGCCGCGGTCTCGATGAGACCGACGATGCGGAGCTGGTCGGTCTTGCGATGGCCGGTGGTGTTGGCCGCCATGTCCGACATCACGACGTCGGCGCCGCCGCCCAGCATCGCGGTGAGCTTTTCGGGGGCGTCATTGTCCATGAAGTCGAGCTGCGCGAAATCGACGCCCGGGATCTCAGGCATCTCCAGCAGGTCGATCGCGACGACTTTGCCCTTGCCTTCCGTGGAGCCGACGCGCTTGGCGGCAATCTGGCTCCAGCCGCCGGGCGCTGCACCGAGGTCCACCACAGCCATGCCTGGCTTGAGAAGACGGAACTTGTCGTCGATCTCCAAGAGCTTGAACGCCGCGCGCGAGCGATAGCCCGCCGCCTTGGCTTTCGCGACATAGGGATCGTTGAGCTGCCGCTCCAGCCACAGCTTCGACGAGAGCTTGCGCTTGCCGCCGGTCTTGACCTTGGTCTTGACTTGGACGTGCAAGCGGCCGGTGGTGTCCTTGGCCATCTCACCAGCTCCTGAGGGCGCCGTCCTCGCGCATCATCTCGACCAGCATGCCTTCGCGTAAGCCCCGATCGGCGACGCGCAGACGCGGCAGCGGAAAGGCGCGCCTAATAGCATCGAGAATGGCGCAGCCGGCGAGCACGAGATCGGCACGCTCGATGCTGATGCAGCTGTTGCCGGCACGCTCCTCGTAGCTCATGCCGAGCAGCTTGTTGATGGTCGCGGTGATGTCGGAATCGTTCATCCAGATGCTGTCGATGCGACGGCGGTCGTAGCGCGCGAGGTTGAGATGGATGCCGGCGAGCGTGGTTACCGTGCCGGAGGTGCCCAAAAGATGCATGTCGGCGAGATCGCCGCCATGCTGCCCCGCAAACGGCGCGACGTGGCTCGCAACCTCCTGCTCCATCGCGGCATAGATCTCCGACGTCACGTCGCGGCCGCCGAACTGCTCGGCGAGGGTGACGACGCCAAGCGGGATCGACATCCAGGCTTTTATGCGCGGCTCGGGATTTTCCGGATCGCGCTCGATCCGCACCAGTTCGGTCGAGCCGCCGCCGATATCGAACAGGATCGCACCGCGTCCTCTGGGGTCCACCAGCGGCGAACAGCCGAGCACGGCGAGCGCCGCCTCCGTCTCGCGGTCGATCACCTCCAGCTCGATGCCGGTCTCGGCCGCGACACGGCTGCGGAAACCTTGCGCATTCGAGGCTGCGCGGCAGGCCTCGGTCGCGATCAGGCGCAGCCGCCGCGCCTTGCGCAAATTGATCTTGTCGCGGCAGATGCTGAGCGCCGCGATGGCGCGCTCGATCGCCGCCTCGCTGATGCATCCCGTTGCCGAGACGCCCTCGCCGAGCCGGATGATGCGCGAGAAGGAATCGACTACGCGAAAGCCGTCCTGGGTCGGACAGGCGATCAGGAGTCGGCAATTGTTGGTGCCGAGGTCCAGCGCCGCATAGACGCCGGTTCCCGGCGCCTGCGCGCCGACGGCCGGTACAGTGGCCAACGCCACCGCCGCCATCGACCCCTCCAGCTCACCGTGCAGCCCAAGGCCATCGCGGAGCCGCGTGTGGTCATTCATACAAACTGTCTTTCCGCGACCCATCGGGCCGATCTGGAATTGCTTTTCGCCTGAAACATTAGCAGCGCAGCAGGTCTGCGCAACATCGCATCACATGGGACCATGCCCATTCGTGCGTTGTCGTGAACGGGGCCGTGGGGTATTTCAGTGAGGTCCGGTCTCCCGCTGCCGCGAAAATGCGCAAATACCGGTTTTCAGGTCACTCCATGCAAGAACATACCAAATCGTCCGCGCTCGAAAACGCTATTGCACTGCAAAAATATGGCGTCGGGCAGCCCGTCCGACGTAAGGAGGACGACACGCTGGTGCGCGGCAAAGGCCGCTATACCGACGATTTCAACCTGCCCGGCCAGGCCTATGCCGTTGTCGTCCGCTCCACCCACGCCCATGGCATCATCCGCCGCATCGGCATTGATGCCGCCAAGGCGATGCCGGGCGTACTGGGGGTGTGGACCGGCACCGATCTCGATGCAGCCGGCTACGGCCCCTTCACCTGCGGCCTGCCGCTGAAGAGCCGCGACGGCTCGCCCCTGCTTCAGACTAACCGTCAGCCGCTGGCGACCGACAAGGTCCGCTTCGTCGGCGATCCCGTCGCCTTCGTGGTGGCAGAGACGCTGGCCCAGGCGCGCGATGCGGCCGACGCCGTCGAGCTCGACATCGAGCCGCTGCCGGCAGTGACGGACCCCGAGGAAGCGGCCAAGCCCGGCGCGCCGCAGCTCTACGACCATATCCCGAACAACGTCGCGCTCGACTACCACTATGGCGACATGGAGAAGGTGAACGCGGCGTTTGCCAGCGCCGCCCACGTCACCAAGCTCGACATCGAGAATACCCGCGTCGCCGTGGTCTCGATGGAGCCGCGCGTGGGGCTTGCCTCCTACGACAAGAAGACCGAGCGCTACACGCTTCAGGTGCCGACGCAGGGTGTCGCCGGCAACCGGGCCAATCTCGCCAAGAACCTGAAAGTGCCGAACGAGAAGGTACGCATCCTCACCGCCAATGTCGGCGGCTCCTTCGGCATGAAGAACATCAACTATCCCGAGTACATGTGCATCCTGTACGCGGCGAAGGCGCTGGAGCGGCCGGTGAAATGGCTGGACGAGCGCTCCACCAGCTTTCTCTCCGACAGCCACGGCCGTGCACAAAAAATCCATGCCGAGCTCGCACTCGATGCCGAGGGGCATTTCCTCGCGGCCAAGCTCTCCGGCTACGGCAATCTTGGCGCCTATATAACCGGCGTTGCGCCGGGGCCGCTCTCGCTCAATACCGGCAAGAATTTTTCCAGCGTCTATCGCACGCCGCTGATGGCGGTCGACATCAAGACGGTTTTGACCAACACCACGCTGATGGGCGCCTATCGCGGCGCCGGTCGGCCCGAGGCGAACTATTACATGGAGCGGCTGATCGACCGCGCCGCCGACGAGATGGGCATCAACCGGCTGACCTTGCGCAAGCGCAACTTCATCAAGCCGGACCAGATGCCGTTCGCGGCCTCCTCCGGCGTCACGTATGACAGCGGCGACTTCCAGGCCGTGTTCAACAAGGCGCTCGAAATCTCCGACTACGATAATTTTGCGAAGCGCAAGAAGGAGAGCAAAAAGGCCGGCAAGCTGCGCGGCATCGCGGTCGGCTCCTATCTGGAGGTCACGGCGCCGCCGAGCCCCGAGCTCGGCAAGATCGTGTTCGACCCTGACGGCACCGTGCAGCTCGTCACCGGCACGCTCGATTACGGCCAGGGCCATGCGACGCCGTTTGCGCAAGTTTTGAGCGAGCAGCTCGGGGTGCCCTTCGAGCGCGTCAAGCTCGTCCAGGGCGACAGCGACATCGTGCACACCGGCAACGGCACCGGCGGTTCGCGCTCGATCACCGCGAGCGGCATGGCGATCGTGGGAGCCGCCAAGCTCGTGATCGAAAAGGGCAAGCGCGCCGCCGCGCACATGCTGGAGGCGTCCGAGGCCGACATCGAGTTCGAAGGCGGCCGCTTCACCATCGCTGGCACCGATCGCAGCATCGATATCATGGAGCTGGCGCAGCGCCTGCATGGTGGCAAGGTGCCGGAGGGCGTGCCTGACAGCCTCGACGTCGACCACACCAGCGAGCCGGTGCCGTCGGCCTTCCCGAACGGCTGCCACGTCGCCGAGGTCGAGATCGATCCGGAGACCGGCGTGGTGCAGATCGTGCGCTACAGCGCGGTCAACGATTTCGGCACGGTGATCAATCCGATGCTGGTCGCGGGCCAGCTCCATGGCGGCGTCGTCCAGGGCATCGGTCAGGCGCTGATGGAGCAGATCCGCTACGACGACAGCGGCCAGCCGATCACGGGCTCACTGATGGACTACGCGCTGCCGCGCGCCGAGGACGTGCCGAACATGACGGTCGGCGATCATCCGGTGCCGGCCACGACCAATCCGCTCGGCAGCAAGGGCTGCGGCGAAGCCGGCTGCGCCGGCAGCCTGTCGACGGTGGTGAACGCGGTACTTGACGCGCTTTCAGAGTACGGCATCAACCACATCGACATGCCGCTCACGCCGGAGCGGGTGTGGCGGGCGATCCAAGAGGCGAAGGCCAAGGCGGCGTAAGGGCCTCTCTCGCAGACCGATCACCTGCCGTTTCCACGCGCAAACTGTCATCGCCCGGCTTGCCGCCTTCGCCAAGGCTTCGGCGGGCCGAGCACTCCTGTGGGCCTCGGCGTAGCCTTGGCGGAGCCGGGACCGGGCGATCCAGTACTCCGAGACGGTTGTGGTTTTCTTGATGGCCGCGGCGTACTGGGTTCCCCGCCTTCGCGGGGAATGACAGCGAATGTGAGGACGCGCCGTGCGCCTTCCCTACGCCGCAGCCTGCTCGCGTGGCTGATAGATCGCGGTGTGCTGGCAATGCGCCAGCGGCGTGGTGCCGTTGGCAACAACCAGCGCGTCGAGCTCGACGAAGCGGTGGCCCTTCTTCTCGTAATTCGCGGTGACTTTTGCCCGCGCGGTGATCTCGTCGCCAGCGCGCGCGGCCGCCAGCAATTGCATACGGCTACCGACGTGAATCCACGGACCCAGAATGGTGTTGTCGACCAGCACGCGGTTGATGACGCGCTGGATCAGGCCGGGATGGCCGAGCCTCTCGCGTGCGAAGATCGGATCGGTCTCCCTGATATCGGCGAGATAGTCGGCCGCATCCTGTTCAGCCCAGCGGCGCGGAAGCGTGCCCAGCCATTTCCCCGTTTCGAACGTCGCCGGACTGACTGGCGTGCGCTCGCCAACAACAGGCACCTCGACATAGTCGCTCAGCGAAATCGTCGGCGCCGCCGCTGGCAGCGTGGCCGTGCCCGTCGCACAAAGCTCGGTGCGACTGAACACCTCGATCGTCAGCAGGCCATTGTGCTCGGTGGCATCGACATCGGCGGTCTCGCCGTCATAGACCGGCTTGATGAAGCGCGCCTCGACCAGTCCACGGGTGAGGAAATCGCGGCCCCAGCGGGCAATCGGCACGTGCATCATGTAGGCGAAGACATCGACGCCCGGCACCAGCCCGCCGGAAAAGCCGAAACGGCGCGCCACCGTGTCGTCGTGCATCTTGTTCTCGGACTGCTTTGCAGTGTTGTAGGCCTGGACGCGATAGGTTTCGAGCCGGTCCGGCATGGCTGGCGTTCCCGTTCTTGTTGTTTCGGAGCTGATCGTAGAGCCCAGGGAACACCGGTCAATCCCCTCGCCTTTGCGGCCCGAATGGGGTACCACGCGGCCAATGACTGACACCCCCACTCGCATCTATATCGATGCCGACGCCTGTCCGGTGAAGGACGAGATCTACCGCGTCGCGCTCCGCCACGGCGTGCCCGTGAGCGTGGTTGCCGGCAATTTCATCCGCGTGCCCCAAGATCCCCTGATCGAGCGCATCGCCGCCGGTCCGGGCATGGACGCGGCCGACGACTGGATCGCGGAGCGCGCCAAGCCCGGCGATGTTGTCGTGACATCAGACATTCCGCTGGCCAGCCGTTGCGTCAAGGCGGGCGCCGACGTGATCGCACCAAACGGCAAGCCGTTCACGGAGGAATCGATCGGCATGACGTTGGCGGTGCGCAACCTCATGACGGATCTGCGTTCGGCCGGCGAAGTCACCGGCGGCCCGCGCTCGTTCGCGCCGCGCGACCGTTCCGCATTCCTCTCGGCGCTGGACCAGACGCTGCGCCGGATTCAGCGCCGCCGCGCTGATGCGGCCGCAACCAGTCAGAGCTGACCATGGCGCCGCCGCTGATCCAACTGAAAGACATCAGGCTGACGTTTGGCGGCACGCCGCTTTTGAGCGGCGTCGAGCTCAATGTCGCGCCAAGCGAGCGCGTCTGCCTGATCGGCCGTAACGGCTCCGGCAAGTCGACGCTGCTCAGGATCGCCGCCGGGCTGGTCGAACCCGATGGCGGCACGCGCTTCGTGCAGCCTGGCGCTACCGTGCGCTATCTGCCGCAGGAGCCGGACTTCGGCGAGCACAAGACCACGCTCGCTTATGTCGAGGCAGGCCTCGCGCCCGGCGACGACCTGCACCAGGCGCGTTATCTCTTGGAACAGCTCGGTCTCACCGGCGAGGAGAACCCGCATAACCTCTCTGGCGGCGAGGCCCGTCGTGCCGCGCTCGCCCGCGTGCTGGCGCCCTCGCCCGACATCTTGCTGCTTGACGAGCCGACCAACCATCTCGATCTCTCCACCATCGAGTGGCTGGAAAAGGAGCTCGACAGCCGGCGCAGTGCGCTGGTGCTGATCAGCCACGACCGCCGCTTCCTCACCAACCTGTCGCGCTCCACCGCCTGGCTCGACCGCGGCAAAATCAAGCAGATCGACCGCGGCTTTGCCTCGTTCGAGGCTTGGCGCGACGAGGTGCTGGCGGAGGAAGAGCGCGACCAGCACAAGCTCGACCGCAAGATCGTCGACGAGGAGCACTGGCTGCGCCACGGCGTCTCCGGCCGGCGCAAGCGCAACGTCAAGCGCCTCGCCAATCTGCATGCGCTGCGCGACCAGCGTCGCAATTATCGCGGCAGCGCCGGCAGCGCCAATCTGGCAGCCGCGGAAGCCGAGCAGTCCGGCAAGCTGGTGATCGAGGCCAAGGGCATCACCAAGGCCTATGGCGAGCGCAAGATCGTCGAAAACTTCTCCACCCGCATTCAGCGCGGCGATCGGCTCGGCATCATCGGGCCGAACGGCGCCGGCAAGACCACCCTGGTCAACCTGCTCACCGGCGGCACGCAGCCGGATTCCGGCATTGTGCGGCTCGGGGCCAATCTCGAGATGGCAACGCTCGACCAGCACCGTGAAAGCCTCGATCCGAAGTCGACGCTGGCTGAAGCGCTGACCGGTGGCCGCGGCGATCACATCATGGTCGGCGGCAAGCCGAAGCATGTCGTCGGCTACATGAAGGACTTTCTGTTCGCACAGGAACAGCGCGGCACGCCGCTTGAGGTGCTCTCCGGCGGCGAGCGTGGCCGGCTGATGCTGGCCCGCGCGCTGGCAAAGCCCTCGAACCTCCTGGTGCTGGACGAGCCGACCAACGATCTCGATCTCGACACCCTCGACGTGCTCCAGGAGATGCTCGGCGATTACGAGGGCACGGTAATCCTGATCAGCCACGACCGCGATTTCCTCGATCGCGTCGTCACCTCCGTGATCGCGCCCGAGGGTAACGGCAAATGGATCGAATATGCCGGCGGCTACAGCGACATGCTGGCGCAGCGCGGCGCGGACCTCAAACGTGATACGGCAAAGGTGCAGGCCTCGGCGGAGAAGAAAGAGGAACGGCCAGCTGCTCCCGCTGCCGCACCAAAGCGGCGCCTGAGCTTCAACGAGAAGCACGCGCTGGAAACGCTGCCGAAGAAGATGGAAGCGTTGCAGGCCGATATCGCCAAGCTGCAACGCGTGCTCGACGATCCCAACCTCTACACCAAGGATCGTAAGAAGTTCGACGACACCTCCGCCGCCATCGCCAAGGCGCATGAAGAATTGTCTGCTGCCGAAGAGCGCTGGCTCGAACTTGAAATGCTCCGCGAAGAGATTGAACAGGCATAGCGCGTATTCCGCAAAAGTGGGCACCGGTTTGCGATTGGAACACGCGCCAACGAAAGGACTTCCATGACCACCCCCCTCGCCGCAAAAATCGCCCGCGAATACGGCACGCCCTGCGCTGTCATCGACATGGACAGGGTCGAGCGCAACATCGCGCGCATCCAGAAGGCCTGCGATGATGCCGGGATCGCCAATCGTCCCCACATCAAGACACACAAGAACCCGACGATTGCAAAAATGCAGGTTGCGGCCGGCGCCAAGGGGATCACCTGCCAGAAGCTCGGCGAAGCCGAGATCATGGCCAATGCCGGCATCGACGATATCCTGATCAGCTACAATCTCCTGGGCGAGGAGAAGATGGCGCGGCTCGGAGCGCTCCAGGCGAAGGCCAACATGACCGTGGCCGCCGACAATTCGACGGTCGTCGCAGGGCTCCCCAAGGCAGCCGCCGCATCAGGCCGCCCGCTCTCGGTCGTGGTCGAATGCGACACGGGCCGCAAGCGCGCCGGTGTCGAGACGCCGGCCGAAGCAATCGCTTTGGCGCGGGAGATTGCCGCGTCCAAAGGACTGCAGTTCGCCGGCTTCCTGATGTATCCGACCGAGACCGGCTGGGCGGAGGCGCAAAAATTCTACGACGAGGCGCTAGCTGGCGTGCGCGCGCACGCGCTGGACGCGAAGATCGTCTCCACTGGCGGTACGCCGAACCTGAAGAACCTCGGCAAGCTCAAGGGCGGCACCGAGCACCGCTTCGGCACCTATATCTACAACGACCGTATGCAGGTCGCCGCCGGCGTCGCCAGTTGGGACGACTGCGCACTGCACATCTATTCGACGGTGGTGAGCCGCGCTGCGCCCGAGCGCGGCATTCTCGATGCCGGTTCGAAGACGCTGACCACGGACACCGGCGGCCTCGACGGTCACGGCCTGATCCTGGAGCATCCCGAGGCGAACATCGCGCGCTTTGCCGAGGAGCACGGCTTCCTCGACCTCTCCCGCAGCAACACGCGGCCCAACGTCGGCGATGTCGTCCGCATCGTGCCGAACCATGTCTGCGTCGTCGTCAACATGATGGATGAGGTCGTGATGGTGCGCGGCGAGGAGATCATCGGCACACTGCCGGTCGCGGCGCGGGGGAAGCTGCGCTAGCGGCCGATCAGGGCCTGGAGCTCTCTGTCCAGCCCGTCGCGGAAGAGCTTGATCGGCCGCTCCAGACGGCCGGCGGGCGCGCGATGGATCATCCATGCGCGCACGGCGGGTTTGAAGTCGCGCGCAGCGACGGCCTTGAGCTTGTCACGAAACGCGCTGTGCTTCAGCGCGATCGGAGTGACCAGCCCGACGCCGAGGCCGCGCGACACCAGCGAGAGGCGCAGTTCGCTGTCCAACGCCTCTACCGCGATATTGAACGGCAGATGCGCGGCATCGAACTTTCGTTTCAGCGTATCGCGAAACCCGCAACCGTCCTGGTTGATCACCCAGGATAGCTGCGACAGTCGTTCCAGGTCGACGATGCGCGGAATCTTCATGTCGCGCGCGACGACAAACACAACCGGCTGCGCCCCGAGATCATCGGCAACGAGATCGGCAGGCGGCACGGCTCCGTCAGGCAGACAGATCGCGGCGGCATCGAGTTCGTTGCGACAGACACGTTCGAGCTGGTTTGGCGACCAACCCGAGACAACACGCACGGCAAGTAAGGGAAATTCGGCGCGCACAGCATCGAGCGGTCCGGTCAACCCTGCCTCCGAGAGGAACGGCGTCAGACCGAGCCTGAACTCGCCACGCACCATGCCGTCATCGGCAACACCCGACTTGAGGTCGTCCAGCATCCTGAGCAGGCGCCGGCCCTGCTCATAGGCCTCGTGGCCCGCCGCCGTCGGTTTCAGCGGCTTCGACAGTCGATCCAGGAGCTGTGCCCCCAGCATCTCCTCGAGATTCTGGATACGACGCGTCACGCCGGGCTGCGTGAGATTGAGACGTGCCGAGGCCGCGACGATCGATCCGGTCTCGACCACCGCGACGAACGCGACAAGGTCATGGGTGTTCATGAGCAACTCGCATATTCTTTATAGTCTTATTTGAATTGTAGCATAATGATGCTTCCGCTTAAAGGGTCCCGCACCAGAGCTGCGAGGATCCATGACCATTTCCGAAGCAACCAAGCCGGCGTCTCGAAGCCAACTCGCCGAGCGGCCCCTGATCTGGCTCGGCGCCATCACCGCCGGTGTCGTCGTCACCGATCTGTTCGCGCCGCAGATCCTGCTCGGACTGATTGGCCGGTCACTGTCCATGACTGCGTGGCAGGCCGGCCTGATCAGCACGCTGACATTGCTCGGTTATGCCCTCGGCCTGCTGCTGCTCGTGCCTCTGGTCGATCTCGTCGAGAACCGGCGACTCATCCTGCGGACGCTCGGCTGTGCCATCCTCGCCGCGCTTGCAACGGCACTTGCGCCGACGCCCTCGTTCCTGCTGCTCGCCACCTTCATCCTCGGCGCGTCCTGCGCGGCGATCCAGATGATGGTTCCGCTGGTCGCATCCATGGTGCCGCCGGACCGTCGCGGTCAGGCCATCGGCGAGGTGATGGGCGGATTGATGATCGGTATCCTCTTATCACGGCCCGCGGCGAGCCTGATCGCGGATCTCTGGAATTGGCGCGCCTATTACGTCGTCTCCGCCGCGCTGATGGCGCTGCTTTCCGGCGCGCTTGGCCGCTACCTTCCAACGCTTCAACCGACAGCACACGCGAGCTACGGCGAATTGCTCCTATCCTTTCCAAGGCTGCTGCGGGATGAGCCCGTGCTGCGGGTGCGCGCCTGGACCGCATCGCTTGTCATGGCTTCCTTCACCGCGTTCTGGTCGGCGGTCGCACTGCGGCTGCCCGATGCTCCATTCGGCCTCGACGCCAAGGGAATTGCTGCGTTCGCGCTGATTGGCGTGGCTGGCGCTGCGGCAACACCGATCGCCGGCCGCTGGGGCGACAAAGGCAGGGCGCGGCCGATGTTCCTTGCGGCCCATCTGCTCATCATCGGCTCACTCGCGCTTTGTGCCTGGGCGGGCATGCTGGAATCCCGCATCACCGCACTGCTGCTGTTGAGCCTTGGCACGATCCTGCTCGACGTCGGCATCACCACCGACCAGACGCTCGGCCGCCGCGCCATCAACCTGCTGCGACCGGAAGCACGCGGCCGACTGAACGGCCTGTTTGTCGCGCTGTTCTTCTTCGGTGGCGGCGTCGGCGCCGCGGCGGCTTCCCTGGCCTGGAGCTATGGCGGCTGGACCATGGTTTGCGCCGTCGCAGCAAGCTTCGGCGTGTTGGGCCTCCTCACCAATCTCGTCTCTAGGACCGGCACGTTATGATCGGGAAGATCAGGACGACAATTGGGCGAGCCGTTTCAGCACGCCCCTGCCCGCGGCGGCGCCGGTCGCAAACGAGGCCTGCAACAGATAGCCGCCGGTCGACGCCTCCCAGTCCAGCATCTCGCCGGCGGCAAATACGCCGGGCAGCTTGCGGATCATGTAATCCGCTGTGAGTTCATCGAATAAGATGCCACCGGCGCTGGAGATGGCACGCGCAATTGGCGCTACGCCAGTTAGCTTGATCGGCACGGCGTTGATGAGCTCCGCCAATCGCTCGGGCGGCATTGCCGACAGCGACTGGCCCGCGCCGATTGCCGCCTCCTGCAGCAACCCGGCGGATATGGGCGAAAGCTGCGCGGCCTTGCGCAGGAAGTTGGAGAGCGATTGTTTGCCGCGCGGGGCAGACAGGCGCTTAACGAGTTCGGCGTCATCAACGTCCGGGCGCAAGGCGACGCGCAGCACCGCCTCGCCGTTCGCCGCAATCGCCTCGCGCAGTTCGGCCGACAACGCGTAGATCGCCCCGCCCTCGATGCCGGCCCGCGTGATGATGGCCTCGCCGCGCAGGACATGCGGACCGAAGGTGAGCGCAATTCCCTTGAGCGGCTGGCCTTCGAAACGCGTGCGAAACACATCGGACCAGGCAACGGCGAAGCCGCAATTGGCAGGCCGCAGCGGCGATATCGCAATGCCCTTGTCCGCCAGAATTGTCGCCCAGCTGCCGTCTGAGCCGAGCCGCGGCCAGCTTGCGCCGCCGAGTGCCAGCACCGTCGCTTTGGCAGCGATTTCAGCCGTTCCATCGGGTGTTTGGAATTGCAGCCGTCCCCCGTTGTCCCAGCCAGTCCATCGATGGCGAAAGGCGAAGCGGACACCGCTCGCATCGAGGCGCCGCAACCAGGCGCGCAGCAAGGGCGAGGCCTTGAATGCCTTCGGAAATATCCGCCCGCTGGTACCGACGAAAGTCGGCTCGCCCAGCGCCTCGCTCCAGGCGCGCAGCGCGTCGGGCGGAAACGCGTCGATGGCACCCTTCAGTTTCGGCGCCGCCGCGCGGTAGCGCGCCATGAATTGCGGCAGCAGCTCGTTGTGGGTGAGATTGAGACCGCCGCGGCCGGCCATGAGGAATTTTCGGCCAGCGGACGGCATGGCGTCGTAGACGGTGACGCGCAGGCCGCCCTGTGCCAGCACCTCCGCCGCCATCAGCCCGGCGGGACCGCCGCCGATGACGGCGACCGCTGTCAGAGTTTTACCCCAGCCCGCGCCGCGGCCTGCGCGACGTATTTCTGCGTCTGCTCGAACGCACCCGTCAGCGCCTTGGCCTTCGACATGTCGCTGATCTCGGCGAAATGCGCGGCGACCGCGTCCGGGGTCCATTCGGATTCCGGCAGGTTGATGCCTTCGCTCTCCAAGATCTTGATCACTGCGAAGGAGCCGGCGCCGGCCCCCATGATGGTGCGGGTCGGCGCGTCCTCGCTGAGCATGTACTCGACCGCGGGCGTGATCGCGTTCGGCTTCATCAGTTGCAGGGCCTGCGGCGGCAGCAGCTCTTCGGTCATGCGGGTTGCCGCCGTCGGCGAGATAATGTTGACGCGGATGTTGTTCTTGCGGCCCTCTTCCGCGAGCACGTTCATCAGGCCGACCATGCCCGATTTCGCCGCGCCGTAGTTGGCCTGTCCGAAATTGCCGTAGAGGCCGGAGGACGACGTCGTCAGCACGATGCGGCCGTAGTTGCGGTCGCGCATGCCGGCCCAGACCGCCTTGCAGCAATAGAAGGTGCCGACGAGATGCACGTCGAGCACCTTCTGGAAATCGGCCGCCTCCATCTTGCCGAACGACTTGTCGCGCAGGATGCCGGCATTGGCGCACAGGAGATCGACGCTGCCCCACTCCCTGGTGGCGCGCTCGACCATGGCTGTGACCTGCTCGAAATTCGAGACATCGGCGCCGTCGGCCATCGCGGAGCCGCCCGCTTTGCGGATCTCCTCGACCACGGATTCGGCCGGCGACAGCGAGCCGCCGGTGCCGTCGCGCGCACCGCCGAAGTCGTTGACGACGACCTTGGCGCCGCGGCTGGCCAATCCCAGTGCATGCGCCCGCCCCAGACCATTGCCCGCGCCGGTGACGATGGCGACGCGTCCGTCGAACCTGATTGCCATGAGTAGGAGTCTCTGTTCTTCCCTTCTCCCCTTGTGGGAGAAGGTGGCGCGAAGCGCCGGATGAGGGTCTCTCTCGGCAAAGATGCGCTCGCGGAGAGAGACCCCTCACCCGCCTCGCGTTCGCGAGGCACCCTCTCCCACAAGGGGAGAGGGGGAAACCCCGCTCTGGGGTGCCTTTTTGAGCAGCGATGGATTGCCGGGTCAAGCCCGGCAACGACTGGCGGGATCAGGCGAAATAGATCAACCCGAGCCAATCCGCGACCAGCGCGGGCTTGTCCTCGCCTTCGATCTCCACGGTCACGTTGGTGCGGGACTGCAATTCGCCTGCCTTGCGTAGCTTGGCCTCCGTCAGCACGAAGCGGCCGCGGACGCGCTTGCCCGAGCGCACCGGCGAAATGAAGCGGAGCTTGTCGAACCCGTAATTCACGCCCATCGTGGTGCCCGCGATCACAGGCATCACCTCATAGGACATGATCGACATCAGCGACATCGTGAGGAAGCCGTGTGCGATGGTGGTGCCGAACGCGGTCTCCTTCTTGGCGCGCTCCGGATCGACATGGATAAACTGGTGATCCTCGATCACGTCGGCATAGGCGTCGATGCGGGGCTGGTCGATCAGGTGCCAAGACGACACGCCGATCTCTTTGCCGACCATGGCCTGATAGGCGTCCAGCGTAATCGGCGGCTTCTTCCAGGCTTCGTTCACTTAGGTCTCACTCCGTGTTTTTGCCAGCTCCGGAAAATCCTCCTCGCGGAATTCGCGGCCACGCAGGGGATCGTTGCGGTCGTCATCGCGCTCCAGCCGCCGTAGGTGCACGCGACGGATTTTTCCAGAAATGGTCTTCGGCAGCTCGGTGACGATTTCGAGACGGCGGATGCGCTTGAACGGCGCAAGGCGCGCGTGCAGGTGCTTGAAGATCGAGAGCGCGGTTTCCGGCGAGCGCTCGGCGCCCGACGTCAGCAACACGAAGGCCTTGGGAACCGCGAGCCGGATCGGATCTGGGCTCGGCACCACGGCGGCCTCGGCGACGAGCTCGTGCTCCAAGAGCACGCTCTCCAGCTCAAACGGGCTGATGCGGTAGTCGGACGATTTGAACACGTCGTCGGAGCGGCCGACGAATGTGAGATAGCCGTCCTCGTCCGCGAACACGACGTCGCCGCTGCGATAGAGCTCGCCTTCCGCACCGGAGAGCTTGCCGTCATCACTCTGATAGCCCTGCATCAATCCGGCGGGACGGTTCACGCCGAGCACCAGCGTCACCTCGCCCTCCTTCGCCGGGTTGCCGTCGGCATCGCTGATCTGCACGCGATAGCCCGGCAGCGGCCGACCCATCGATCCGACCTTGATTGGCTGGCCCGGCGAATTGCCGGCGAGTGCTGTCGTTTCAGTCTGACCGTAGCCGTCGCGGATGGTGAGGCCCCAGGCCGCCTGCACCTGGTCGATCACTTCAGGATTGAGCGGCTCGCCGGCACCGCAGACCTCGCGAAGCGACACCTTGAAGGAGGCAAGGTTCTCCTGGATGAACAGCCGCCATACCGTCGGCGGCGCGCATAACGTTGTGACGCCACAGCGGCCGATGGTGGCGAGCAGGCCTTTTGCGTCGAAGCGCGGCTGGTTGACCACGAACACGGTGGCGCCCGCATTCCACGGCGCGAAAAAGCAGCTCCAGGCGTGCTTGGCCCAGCCGGGCGACGAGATGTTGAGATGGACGTCGCCGGGCTGCAGCCCGATCCAATACATGGTCGAGAGATGGCCGACCGGATAACTGCGCTGACTGTGCCGCACCAGTTTTGGTTTTGCGGTCGTGCCTGAGGTGAAATAGAGCAGCATCGGGTCATCGGCATTGGTCGGTCCGTCAGGCGCAAAACTCTCCGAAGCATGCGCCGCCTCGTCATAGGCCAGCCAGCCGCTGGAGGCCGCGCCGACCACGATGCGGACGATACTCTCGGCACCGAGGCTTGCGAATTTCGCGACCTGATCCTCGGCAGCAATCACCGCCTTCGCCTTGCCGCGATCGAGCCGGTCGCGCAGCTCGTCGGCAGTGAGCAGCGTGGTCGCGGGAATCACGACGACGCCGAGCTTCATCGCCGCCAGCATCGTCTCCCAGAGCGGAACTACATTGCCGAGCAGCAGCAAAAGGTGGTCGCCGCGCTTCAAGCCCTGCGCGCGAAGGAAGTTCGCGACCTGGTTGGAACGCTTTGAGAGCGCCGCGAAGGAGAGCTTGGTCTGCCGATCGTGCGCGGCATCGACGATCCAGAGCGCCGGACGGTCCTTGCTGTCCGCATTCGCCGCCAGCTCGGCGTCGAACCAGTCGAGCGCCCAATTGAAGGGAACCGGATCGGGCCAGCGGAAGCCTTTGACCGCTGTGTCGTAATCCGTGCGGTGATTGAGCAGAAACGCGCGCGCTTCCTGAAATGTCGTCATCAAGTGTTCCCGGCCAGCCCCCTAACGTGCTTGATAATTCCGGAAAAATCCACCCCGCCCTGCCCGGCGGCATCGAAGGACTGATAGATCTCCTGCGCATGCTTGCCGAGCGGCGTCACCGCACCTGCGGCCTTCGCGGCGTCCTGCGCCAGCGTCAGATCCTTCACCATCAGCGCTGAGGCAAAGCCCGGCTTGTAATCGTTGTTGGCCGGCGAGGTCGGCACCGGGCCCGGCACCGGACAATAAGTCGTTAGCGACCAGCACTGCCCCGACGAGGTCGAGGCGACGTCGAACAGCGCCTGATGCGAGAGCCCGAGCTTCTCAGCTAGCGCAAATGCCTCGCTCACCGCGATCATGGAAATGCCGAGGATCATGTTGTTGCAGATCTTCGCGGCCTGGCCGGCGCCGGCGCCGCCGCAATGGACGATCTTCTTGCCCATGTTCTCCAGCACGGGCTTGGCCGCCGCAAACGCACCCTCCTCGCCGCCGCACATGAAGGTCAGCGTGGCACCCTTGGCCCCGCCCGTGCCGCCGGAGACCGGCGCGTCGACGGAGAGCACGCCGTGCTTGGCGGCGAGCGCATGCGCCTGCCTTGCGCTCTCGACGTCGATGGTCGAGCTGTCGATGATCAGCGTGCCCTTGGCCATCGCGGGAACGACCTCGTTCCAGACGGAGAGCACGTGCTTGCCGGCCGGCAACATGGTGACGACCACATCCGCGCCTTTCACCGCGCCCGCTGCGCTGTCGGCAATGCCGGCGCCGTCGGCCTTGGCCTGGTTGCGCGAGGCCTCGACAAGATCAAACGCCACCACCTTGTGGCCGACCTTGACCAGATTGGCGGCCATCGGGCCGCCCATATTGCCGAGACCGATGAATGCGATCGTGGCCATTGTCGTTTCCTCCGCTTCAATATTCTAGTTGAACTTTAGCTCGTCGGCGCCGATCTCGGCGAAATATGGTGCCAGCATCTGCGGCGTCACATCCTCGATCCGCGGCGGCGACCAGGTCGGATTGCGGTCCTTGTCGATCACGGCGGCGCGCACGCCCTCGCGGAAATCGTCGCTGCGAAATACCTCCAGCGCGGCGCGATATTCGCGCACGAGACACTCTTCAAGACTGGACGTCGTGCGTGCGAGCCGCAAGAGCTTCAGCGTCACCACCATGCCGCGTGGCGATTTTTCGCCGAGCGTCTTCAACGTGGCGAGCGCAAACTCTGAGCCGTCGCGCTTGAGCGCCGCAACAATATCTTCCATACGGTCGAAGCCGAACAGCGCGTCGATGATCGGCTCCTTCGCAGATACTGGTCCTGCTGTCTCGCCGGTCGCAAAGCCGTTGATGATCTTGCTGACCTCGGCCGCGGTCGCATCGGAGCGCAGCTTCGTCAGGGCGTTGCGCAGCTCCGGCAACTTCACCGCCGGCACGACCCAATCGGCGAACTTCGCATGGATCGCGTCCGGCCCGTTCATGGTCTGGCCGGTCAGCCCGAAATAGGTGCCGATCTCGCCCGGCGAATGCGACAACAGATAGGTACCGCCGACATCGGGGAAGAAGCCGAGACCGACTTCCGGCATTGCCAGCTTCGTGCGATCCGTCACGACACGATGGCTGGCATGGGCTGACAAACCGACGCCGCCCCCCATCACGATGCCGTCCATGAAGGCGACATACGGCTTCGGGAACTTCTTGATCCGGGCATTGAGGATGTACTCCTCGCGCCACAGGATCTTGCCGAGGTCACCGTTGACCTTCGAGCTTTCCCAGAGTGTGCGGATGTCGCCGCCAGCGCAGAGCCCGCGCTCGCCGGCGCCTTCCAGCAGGATCACAGCGACGGCCGCATCGGCCTCGAAGCGGTCGAGCGCCTTGTCGATGTCGCGAAACATCTCCAGCGTCACGGCATTGAGCGCCTTCGGGCGGTTGAGGCGGATCACGCCGACTGCGCCCTCGACACGGGCGATCAGGTCGCCCTCTTCCACGCCACTCATCGTGCGCCCTCGATCAGCTTGCGCGCCACGATGAGCCGCATGATTTCATTGGTGCCTTCGAGGATCTGGTGCACGCGCAGATCGCGCACGATCTTCTCGATGCCGTATTCGCTTAAGTAGCCATAGCCGCCGTGAAGCTGGAGCGCATGGTTGGCGACCTCGAAGCCGACGTCGGTGCCGAAGCGTTTTGCCATTGCGCAGAGCATGGTGGCATCAGGATCCTTGCGATCCAGCGCCGCGGCTGCGCGCCACAAAAAGGTGCGGGCGGCCTCGAGCTCGATCGCCATGTCGGCGAGGCGGAATTGCAAGGCCTGGAATTCGTCGAGGCGTTTTCCAAAGGCCTTGCGCTCCTTCATGTAGCTGCGCGCCTTTTCGAGCGCTACTTGCGCACCACCGAGCGAGCACGCGGTGATGTTGAGGCGGCCACCATCGAGGCCGGCCATCGCGATCTTGAAGCCGGCGCCCTCCTCGCTGAGGCGGTTGGCGACCGGCACGCGGGCATTCTCGAACATCACGGCGCGGGTCGGCTGCGCGTTCCAGCCCATCTTGCGCTCATTGGCGCCAAACGAGACGCCCGGCGTCTTGCCGTCGATGACGAGGGTCGAGATGCCGCCGGGACCATCGCCACCGGTCCTGACCATCGCGACCAGGAGGTCGGTGCCGCCGGCGCCGGAGATGAACTGCTTCTGGCCGTTGAGCACGTAGTGGTCGCCGTCGCGCACGGCACGGGTGCGCAGCGCCGCTGCGTCCGAGCCGGCGCCCGGCTCGGTCAGGCAATAGCTCGCGATCAGCTCCATGGTGCAGAGTTTTGGCAGCCATGTGTGGCGCTGGGTGTCGCTGCCATAGGCATCGATCATCCAGGACGCCATGTTGTGGATCGAGATGAAGGCCGACGTGGTCGGGCAGCCCGTCGCCAGCGCCTCGAAGATCAGCGCTGCATCGAACCGCGTCATGGCGGAGCCGCCGACATCGTCACGGATGTAGATGCCGCCCATGCCGAGCGTGGCGGCCTCGCGCATCACGTCGACGGGGAAATGCTTCTCCTCGTCCCAGCGCAGCGCCTGCGGCGCGATCTTCTCCGCCGCAAACGCCAACGCCATGTCGCGAATTGCGATCTGATCCTCGTTCAGAGCGAACTGCATGCCTAGCTGCTCATTTTTCTCGTCATTGCGAGGAGCGGAGCGACGAAGCAATCCATTCCTTCTTTCGGGGCGATATGGATTGCTTCGCTGCGCTCGCAATGACGACTGGGCTACAGCCCTACTTCATCAGCGGGATCGAGAACTCCGCACCTTCCTTGACGCCGGACGGCCAGCGCGAGGTTACCGTCTTGGTCTTGGTGTAGAAGCGGACCGAATCCGGGCCGTGCTGGTTGAGATCGCCGAAGCCCGACTTCTTCCAGCCGCCGAAGGTGTAATAGGCGATCGGCACCGGGATCGGCACGTTGATGCCGACCATGCCGACATTGACCTTGGCCGCGAAGTCGCGCGCGGCGTCGCCGTCGCGGGTGAAGATGGCAACGCCGTTGCCGTAGTCGTGGTCCGAGGGCAACGCCAGCGCTTCCTTGTAGTCGTGCGCGCGCACGACCGAGAGCACCGGGCCGAAGATCTCTTCCTTGTAGATCCGCATATCCTTGGTGACGTTGTCGAACAGCGAACCGCCGAGATAGAAGCCGTTCTCGTAGCCCTGCATCTTGAAGCCGCGGCCGTCGACGGCGAGCGTCGCACCTTCCTTGATGCCGATGTCGATGTAGCTCTTGACCTTCTCGACCGCCTCGCGCGTGACCAGCGGACCGTAATCGGCCGAGGGATCGATCGAGGTGCCGATCTTGAGGCTCTCGACGCGCGGGATCAGCTTCTCCATCAGGCGGTCGGCAGTGGACTTGCCGACCGGGACCGCGACGGAGACGGCCATGCAGCGCTCGCCGGCCGAGCCGTAGCCGGCGCCGATCAGCGCGTCGACGGCCTGGTCCATGTCGGCATCGGGCATCACGATGGCGTGGTTCTTGGCGCCGCCGAAGCATTGGCAACGTTTCCCGGTCTGCGCGGCGCGCTCGTAGATGTACTGCGCGATCGGCGTCGAACCGACGAAGCCGATGGCCTTAATGCCGGGGTCGTCGAGGATGGCGTCGACCGCTTCCTTGTCGCCGTTGACGACGTTGAGGATACCGGCCGGCAGGCCCGCCTCGATCATGAGCTCGGCAAGCTTCATCGGCACGCCGGGATCGCGCTCCGACGGCTTGAGGATGAAGGCGTTGCCGCAGGCGATCGCGGGGGCGAACTTCCACATCGGAATCATCGCCGGGAAGTTGAACGGGGTGATGCCGGCGACGACACCGAGTGGCTGGCGCATCGAATAAATGTCGATGCCGGGGCCGGCGCCTTCGGTGTATTCGCCCTTCATCAAATGCGGGATGCCGCAAGCGAACTCGACGACCTCGAGGCCGCGCTGGATGTCGCCCTTGGCGTCGGGCACGGTCTTGCCGTGCTCGCGCGCGAGCAGCTCGGCGAGCTTGTCGTAGTCGCGCTGGATCAGCTCCAGGAATTTCATCATGACGCGGCCGCGGCGCTGGGGGTTTGTCGCGGCCCACTCCGGCTGTGCGGCGCGCGCGTTCTCGACGGCGGCGCGAACCTCGGCCTTGGACGCCAACGCGACCTTGGCCTGGACGTCACCGGTCATCGGCTCGAAAACGTCGGCGGTGCGGCCCGAGGTGCCCTTGACCTCCTTGCCGCCGATGAAATGTCCGATTGAACGCATGGAATGATCTCCTTGGAAGTCGAGCCTGATCGCTTTGACAAATCCTATTGACCTGCATTTTATAGGATTCAAGTCTGAGATATTGCACCATAGATGTGCGAAAATGCTGGATCAAGGCGCTATCGATTGGGACGACTTTCGCTTCGTGCTGGCCATCGTGCGGGGCGGCTCGGTGTCGGCTGCGGCAAAACAGCTCGGGGTCGATCATGCCACGGTGATTCGCCGCGTCGACCGGCTGGAGAGGCATCTCTCGGCAAAACTGTTTGACCGGCGCAAGACCGGCTATCTCCTCACCGAGGCCGGCCAGCGCGTCGCCGACAGTGCGGAAGCGATGGAATCGACCATCGTCGCCAATCAGGAGCAGGTCGGCGGCTCGGTCGCACGGCTGACCGGCACCGTGCGGATCGGCGCGCCCGATGGTTTTGGCACTGCCTTTCTGGCACCGCGGCTGGCGCCCTTTGCGGACCGTTACCCCGATCTGGACCTGCAACTTGTGGCCACCGCTCGGCTGTTCAGCCTCTCCAAACGCGAGGCCGACATCGCCATCAGCCTGACCATGCCGAAGGAAGGCCGCATCGTCGGCCGCAAGCTCCTCGACTACCGCCTCGGGCTCTATGCCGCGCCCGGCTATCTCGAACGTTTCCCAGAGATCACGTCGCGCCAGGACCTGCCGCAGCACCGTTTCGTCGGGTACATCGAAGAGTTGCTGTTCACGCCGGAACTCGACTATCTGCCGCAGGTGTCGCCGAAGATCTCCGCACGTTTCCGCAGCGCCAATCTGATCGCGCAGCTCAATGCAACGCTCTCAGGCTTCGGAATCGCGGTGCTGCCGCACTTCATGGCAAGCGACTACCCGCAGCTCGAAGCCGTACTGCCCGAAGAAATCTCGATCACGCGGACGTTCTGGATGTTGATGCACGCCGACAGCAAGGACCTCGCGCGGATCAGGGCCGTCGCAGATTACATCAGCGAGATCGTGGAGCGCGAGCGAGCGCTGTTTGCTGGGCGATAACGTCGATTAGTAGGGCCCGAAGCACAACTGCCAGTTCCTCATGGTGAGGAGGCGCGAAGCGCCGTCTCGAACCATGCAGGCCCGTATCTCACCCGCGGCCATGCTTCGAGACGACCGCTTGGCGGTCTCCTCAGGATGAGGTCCCGAGGGGGCGTAGCTGGCACTAGTTCTGCTTCTCGCGCGCCTTCTTCGCGGCCGCGGCCTTCGGCTCACGCCGCGCGCCCTCGAGCGCGCTGTCCCGGCCCGCCTTCAGCACCTCGTCGGACAATTCGCTAGAGCCGGCGATGCGCGCCAGCAGCATGGTGCCGGCCATTGTGGCGAGCGTCGCAATCGCCTGTTTTCGTGCGGCCTTGCGCGGCATGTTCGGGATATAATCGGTCATCATCTCGATCATCTCGTCGAGCTTGCCGGCAAAGGCCTTCCGCGTCTTCGGGCTCTCGCGGGCGATCTCGGCGCCGAGTGAGGGGATCGAGCAGCCATGGCCTGGATTGTCGCGATGCAGCGCGCAGAGATAGCTATCCGCGATCAGTGCCAAACGCTTCTCCGGCGCAGCCTCGCTCGTGAGCTTGCGCCAATGCTCGATCGAGCGATCCATGGCGTAGGCGAAGGCCTCGATCACCAGCGCCTCGCGGGAGTCGAAATGCGCGTAGAAGCCGCCGTGGGTCAGGCCTGCCTCCTTCATGAGATCGGCGACGCCGATGCCGTGGGCACCTTTTTCGCGCAGCCGCACCGAGGCCTTCTTCACGATGCGGTCGTGGGTTTCCTGCTTGTGTTCCCGGGAATAACGCATGCGGATCTCATTGAATGTCGGAAATCATCTCATAACACGCAAACGTCGCGAACGGCGCATTAAATCGCAGTTAGTTGTTGCCGATCATGGAAAAGGTTGCGGTTGCATGCACCGCCAGCGCGCCCTTGCCGTCACGAACGAAACCTTCAGCGTAGCTGGTCTGGCGCCCCAGCTTGATCACCTTGCCTTCGGCCGAGATCAGGCCTGAACGGACCGAGAGCGGACGCAAGAAGGTCAGCTTCAGATCGAGGGTCACGGAGCCCTGCCCGGCCTCCAACCGGGTCGAGATCGCGCTCCCCATGGCTGTATCCAGCAGCGCCGCGGCGGTTGCGCCGTGCAAGAGGCCGACAGTATTTTCGAGATCTTCACGCGGCTCCAATTCCATGACGATCCGGCCCGGCTCGACCACCGCTATGGTGAAGCCGATGAGTTTTGCGAAGGGCGGCGGCGGCAGGCGGCCGTCGCGAATGCCCAGCATGGCGTCCATGCCCGACAGACCCATCGTCACCTTCGCAACCTGTGCAGGCATCTGCCAATCCACCACGCGCTCGCGCCGCTGGTCGGGCGAAAACAGGTCAAGATGATCGGATTGGGTCATGACCAACTCTTGTATGATTTACATCATACTATGTGGCGGACTTCGCGCTGGCAACTCCGCCCACCACCCGCTTGACAAGCCGGGCGTTTCGGCCCGGAAGTGACCTCGACCCGGTGCGCCCTGCGCCTGTCCACCAAATCTTCGAGATGCCACATGGAAATGCTCAACCACCATTGCGGCGTGACGCGTGATGCGCGCGGCGTCGTTCATGTCGCGATCTGCAACGCCGGCCCGCTCAACATCCTCGGCTCGCCCGTGACCGACGCCGTGCGCGAAGGCTTGCAGCGGCTTGCCACCGACCACGCGATCCGCGTCGTGGTGCTGCGCGGCCAGAGCCAAAAGAGCATGATCGGCGGCGCCGACATCAAGGAGATGGCGAAACTCGATCAAAGATCGGCCGAAGCCTTCATCAGCCGCCTGCGCGATCTCTGCGAAGCGGTGCGCGCCTTCCCGGCTCCCGTGATCGCGCGCATGCCCGGCTGGTGCCTCGGCGGCGGCCTCGAGGTTGCCGCCGCCTGCGACTTCCGCATCGCCGCCCATGATGCGCATTTCGGCATGCCGGAGGTGCGCGTCGGTATCCCCTCGGTGATCCATGCCGCGCTGCTGCCGCGCCTGGTCGGCTGGGCCCGCGCGCGCTGGCTGGTGATGACGGCGGAGAACATCGACGCTCCGACGGCGCTCGCGTGGGGATTGGTCGACAAGGTCGCGCCGCAAGGCGGGTTGGATGCCGAGGTCGAGCGCGTCGTGCAGGCGTTGCTCGAATGCGGCCCCGAGGCGCTGCGATCGCAGAAGGCGCTGCTGCGGCAATGGGAGGAATTGCCGCTGACGGAGTCGGTCAATCTCAGTGTCGAGGTGTTCGGCGAGTCGTTCCTGACCGACGAGCCGAGGCGGCTGATGCAGGCGTTCGTGAACTGGAAGCGATAGGGCTGTCGCCGCACTCGTCTCTGATTAGTAAGTCGCCGCCACGCTGAACATGTCATGCCTCGGCTTGAGGGGCATCCAGGACGCCGAGGCCTCTCCGTATCCCACGACGGCCTCTGGAATACTGGATCACCCGCCTTCGCGGGTGATGACAATGTGCCTCGAAGAAGCACCTCCTCGAATCGAACGACTAAATCTCATCCGAACGACGACATTTTCTCATCCCTGGCGCGGTTGCTTTTTTTGCGCCGCATCATATGATGAGCATAATCTTACTTATCCCCACAGGGAGTTTGTCATGGCCGAAGCTGCCGATCCCGTCGTCATCGTCTCCGCCGCCCGCACCCCGCTCGGCCGCTTCATGGGCGAATTGTCGCCGCTCCCCGCGCACAAGCTCGGATCGCACGTAATCGGCGCGGCGTTGGAGCGCGCAAAACTCGCGCCGGAGAAAGTCGACGAGGTGTTCATGGGCTGCGTGCTGCCAGCCGGTCAGGGCCAGGCTCCGGCGCGCCAGGCCGCGCGTGCAGCAGGTCTCCCCGACGCCACGGGTGCGACCACTATCAACAAGGTCTGCGGCTCCGGCATGAAGGCGACCATGCTGGCGCACGACATCATCCGCGCCGGCTCGGCCGAGATCGTGGTCTCCGGCGGCATGGAGAGCATGAGCAACGCGCCGTATCTTTTGGCCAAGGCGCGCGGCGGCTACCGCGCCGGCCATGACCGCATCATCGACCACATGATGATGGACGGGCTGGAGGACGCCTACGAGACCGGCCGCTCCATGGGCGATTTCGGCGAGGCGACCGCGGAAGCCTATCAGTTCACGCGCAAGGACCAGGACGCCTATGCGATGGAGACACTAAGTCGCGCGCGCAAGGCGGTCGAAGGCGGCGCGTTCAAGGCCGAGATCGCGCCGGTCACGCTCACCGAGAAAGCGGGTCCCCGCGTCATCGCCAACGACGAGCATCCGCTGAAGGTCGATCCCGCCAAAATCCCCGGCTTGAAGCCGGCGTTCCGCGCCAACGGCACCATCACGCCGGCGGCCTCCTCCGCGAACGCCGACGGCGCTGCCGCGCTCGTGCTGACCAAGCGCTCGCTCGCCGATCGGAGCGGCCTGCCGGTTCTGGCCGAGATCAAGGGCCATGCCACCCACAGCCAGGAGCCGCAATGGTTCACCACGGCGCCGATCCCGGCGATCCGCAAGTTGCTCGACAAGGTCGGTTGGAGCGCAAGCGATGTCGATCTGTTCGAGATCAATGAGGCCTTCGCCGTGGTGGCGATGGCAGCGCAGCGCGATCTCGGCATTCCACGCGACAAGCTCAACATCAATGGCGGCGCCTGCGCGCTTGGCCATCCCATCGGCGCGACCGGCGCGCGGCTGATCGTGACGCTGCTTCATGCGCTGGAGGCGCAGAACCTCAAGCGTGGCGTCGCGGCGCTCTGCATCGGCGGCGGCGAGGCCACGGCGATTGCGGTAGAGCGGCTGGCGCACTGACGCAAGAAAGTCTGAAAACGAGGGAACTCTGTCATTTGCGACAGAAGCCGTCCGTGCCATCCTCGAACTGACGCCGGTCTCTTGCGACCGCCCGTCAACGTTGAGGCCCAATGATCTCGAACTGGCTCGCGGCAGCACTTTCCCGCCGCAACATTCACTACGGCTGGGTGATGGTCGGCGTGACCTTCCTCGCCGCGCTGATCAGCGCCGGCACGGTCGGTGCACCCGGCGTTTTCATCGTTCCCCTGCAAAAGGAGTTCGGCTGGAGCACGGCCGAGATCTCCTCCGCGCTGTCGATCCGTTTCATCCTGTTCGGGCTGATGGCACCATTCGCCGCTGCCCTGCTCAACCGCTACGGCCTGCGCAACGTCACGCTCGCCGCGCAGCTGATCGTCGTTTCGGCGCTCGTGCTCTCGCTCGGCATGACCGAGGTCTGGCAGCTCGTCGCCCTCTGGGGCGTGGTGATCGGCATCGGCACCGGCATGACCGCCTTGGTGTTAGGCGCCACCATCGCCACGCGCTGGTTCGCAGCAAGACGCGGCCTCGTCGTCGGCATCATGACGGCGAGCGTCGCCACGGGTCAGCTCGTATTCCTGCCGCTGCTCGCAAGCCTCACCGAACGGTTCGGCTGGCGTCTCGCACTCGGCTTCGTCTGCATCATGCTCGGCGTCTCGGCGCTGGCAGTCCTGCTCGCGATGCGTGACCGGCCGAGCGATGTCGGCCTGCGCCCGTTCGGCGACGAAGAGACCGCGCCGCTGCCCGCTCCGCCGGCCAGTCACGGCTCGATCACCGGCGTTGCGCTCGGCACGCTGCGCGACGCCTCGAAGTCGACTGCGTTCTGGATCCTGTTTGCGACCTTCTTCGTCTGCGGCGCCTCAACCAATGGCCTCGTCCAGGTGCACCTGATCCCGATGTGCCTCGATTTCGGCATCCCGCAGGTGCAGGCGGCAAGCCTGCTTGCGGCAATGGGCATCTTCGATTTCTTCGGCACCATCATGTCGGGCTGGCTGTCGGACCGCTACGACAATCGCTGGCTCTTGTTCTGGTATTACGGCCTGCGCGGGCTGTCGCTGATCTTCCTGCCCTTTAGCGATTTCTCGTTCTACGGCTTGTCGATTTTCGCGATGTTCTACGGGCTCGACTGGATCGCCACGGTTCCGCCGACCGTACGGCTCACCGCGCAGAAGTTCGGGCCCGAGCGCGCCAACCTCGTGTTCGGCTGGATCTTTGCCGGCCATCAACTCGGCGCCGGCACCGCTGCCTTCGGCGCCGGTTTCTCGCGGACGGTGTACCAGAGCTATTTGCCTGCGTTCTTCATCGCCGGCGCGCTCTGCGTGTTCGCTGCCCTGATGGTGTTGGCGCTGTCGCGGCAGCCCAAGCCGAGGCCGCAAGCGGCGATGGCCTAGTACCTGATCGGGTGGTGACGCCGAACACCGCGGCAGTGCCGAGGCGACACGCCGCGCGGTAACAGGCGATCTCGCGGCTTCGCTGCGCTGGCAGTGACGCCAAGCCTCCCGCGGACTTTGAGCCATATTCCCATTAGACTCCCGGGCACAAACGTGGACAATACCCCAGCACGTCACGTGCACAGTGCACACCAAAGATGCACCAGAGGAACACATGCCGGCTGCCTTCCCGTCGTCCCCACCCGTGATTCCAGCCACTCCTTTGACCACCGAGATGCGCGATGCGTTGCGCGTGATCGTCGGCGAGAAGGGCCTGATCGAGGACGAGCACGGCATGCAGCCGTTCGTGACGGATTGGCGGGGATTGCTGGTCGGCGGTGCCGGTGCCATCGTTCGTCCCGGCAGCACCGAGGAAGTCTCCAGGGTGGTCCGGCTTTGCCACGAGCACGGCGTCGCGATCGTGCCGCAAGGCGGCAACTCCGGCCTAATGGGCGGGGCCACGCCCTGGCCGATGCACACCGGCATCGTGTTGTCGCTCGGCCGCATGAACCGCATTCTGGAGGTCGATTCCGTCGGCTATTCGATGACTGTCGAGGCCGGCTGCGTGCTGCAGACGCTTCAGGAGACAGCAAGCGCACACGACAGGTTCCTGCCGCTCAGCCTCGGTGCCCAGGGCTCGTGCATGATCGGCGGCAATCTGTCGACCAATGCCGGCGGCGTGCAGGTGCTGCGCTATGGCAACGCCCGCAATCTCGTGCTGGGGCTCGAAGTCGTGCTGGCCAATGGCGAGGTCTGGGACGGACTGCGTGCGCTCAAGAAGGACAACACGGGTTACGACCTCAAGCATCTGTTCATGGGCGCCGAAGGCACGCTGGGGATCATCACCAAGGCCGTGCTCAAGCTATGGCCCGCCCCGAAGGACGTCTGCACCGCGTGGCTGGCGATCCGCGATCCGCGCGCGGCCCTGGAAATCCTATCCGAAGCGCACGCGGCGTCCGAGGACAATGTCGGCTCCTGCGAGTTGATGAGCCGCGCCGCCATAGACATGGTGCTGCGCCATATCCCCGGCACTCAGGATCCGCTCAAGGCAGATACGTCATGGTACCTCCTGATCGAATGGTCATCCGCGCGCCCACGCCGGGACGGGACCGAGGGCATGTCCGAGAAGATGGAGCAGTTTCTCGCCGATCAGCTCGAGGTCGGTCGCGTGCGCGATGCAGCGATCGCGCACACGATCAGCCAATCGCGCAACATGTGGCGCATCCGCGAGGGTGTCGCCGAGGCCTCCCGGGCCGAGGGACCGGGACTGAGTTAGGACGTGTCCGTTGCGATCTCCAGAATTCCCGAGTTCATCGATCTGGGGCTCAAGGCCGTGCTCGGCATTCTCCCGACCATCCGCCCCTATCCGCTCGGACACATCGGCGATGGCAATCTACATTTTTCATTTATGGGTCCGCTCGGCATGGATCAGCAGACGCTGACCCAATACAAGGGCGCCATCACGCGGGCCGTGAACGATCTCATCACCTCCATGGGCGGTTCGATCTCGGCGGAGCACGGCATCGGCGTCGACAAGCTCGACGAGCTCAGTCACTATCGCTCGAAGACCGAGCTCGACATCATGCGCACTATCAAGCGCGCGCTCGATCCGCAGAACATCATGAATCCCGGCAAGGTGTTGCGGCTGTGATCGACGCTGCGCCCGGCGCCAATCATTGGTCCAGCATGGGCGGGTCGCAAAGGTGGCGCGCCCCGTCCACGATCTTGTGAGTGTAGTGTGCGCGTCCTCAAGCCATCGAACCGCCGCGCGGGTTGACGATCGTGTACCCTCGCAATGAACGCGCATGGATCCGCGTCGCGTGCCCGCCCGAGTTGGCGTCATAGGCCATCCAGACGTCGCCCCCGAGGTGCTGCTCCAGAACGAAAACGTGTCCTCGTCGTGCAGCAACCATTCCTGGTGCGGGCGATGTCCGCGGAAAGCGCAGCCAATTGGCCGCAAGATTCAATTCCGGCACGATACGGCCGAACACGCGCAGAGCCGCGCCGCAGCCGCAGAAGGACGAAGGGCAACCGACCGGACGGCCACCGATAATGTGCGCGCCGGATACACCGGAGACGGTCGCCGTGGCGGCACCCTCTGCATCAGTCACTGTCAGTTGCGTCGAGCGGTAGGCTTGTAGAGAAGACCTGGAAATGAGTGAAGATCTGGAAGTCAGTGAGGACCTGGAAGTCCGCTCGTTTCGCGTTCTCGAATACGAGAAGTCGCAGGGCATGGTGACATTGCATTCAGCGGCTTGATGAATGCGATAAGGCCGGGCTTCCGAAGCGACAGAACCTAGAACAAGGAAGACGCACGCAGAAAATACTCGCTTGAACATTGCAGGACTCCAAATGAGAGACCCTGCCCCGGACAACGAGAAACCAATAACAGTTTGGCTGAAATGGGCCAAAAGAGCGGCTAAAAACGGCCGCATTGCGCGACACAACCTGCAATCGTCGTCGCCTAAACGTAGCGACTGAGATAATTAACTCGCAGCGCACGAATGCCCGCTCAGCAGGTCAAGCTTACGGCATGCAACCAAGTGCAGTCCGGAACTGGAGCGTTGCGGAGGCACTTGATTGGCCAACATCCGGTGCGCACCCTGCCGCTCACTGCATCATAGCTGCCCTGCACACCCTTGACGCGGCAGAGAGCCGGTGGGCCAGCACGGACCCCGCCGAGCCGCCGCGCCCCATAATGAAGTCATACACGATTGGCGCGTCCTCTCGTTCTTGCCCGGAAGCGTAGCGCGTCTTGTTTTGAGGTCACGCCATGGCTGCCGCGACAAGGTTGTCGCGCACTCGCGATGATGGCTGAACATCACGGCCTGATCGAAAAGTTCTCCGGCGGCCCTGGCTTGCGCAGCGGCTCGGCGAGGCGCGCGAACTCGCACAGCAGCGACCGCGTCTTTCTGGGATCGATGATCTCCTCGACCCAGAATTTTTCGGCAGAGCGGAACGGCGAACGCAGTTTGTTGAGGCGCGCCTCGATCTCCTTCAGCTTCCCGGCCTGGTCCTCGGCCGCGTCGATATCGGCGCGGTAGGCGGCTTCGATGCCGCCCTCGAGCGGGAGCGAACCCCAATAGGCGGACGGCCAGGCGTAGCGGATCGAGAAACGATCGGCGGGCTGATGCACGACGCCGGCCACGCCGAAGGCGTTGCGCAGGATCATTGTGCACCAGGGCACGGTGGTCTGGTTGACTGCGGCCATGGCGCGGACGCCGTGGCGGATGGTGGCCGCCTTCTCGGCGTCGAGGCCGATCATGAAGCCCGGGCAGTCCATGAGATAGACGATCGGCAGGTGGAAGGTCTCGGCGAAGTCGACCCAGCGCGCCACCTTCTGGCAGGCATCCGCCGTCCAGGAGCCGCCATAGTGAAAACTGTCGCTGGCGAGCAGCAGCACCGCCCTGCCCTCGAGCCGGGCAAGACCGACGATAACAGGCTTACCGAAATTCTTTGCGACCTCGAAGAACGAGCCCTTGTCGACCACGGCGTCGATGATCGGGCGCATCTTATAGACCTGCTTGCGGTTGCGCGGCACCGCGCTCAGCAGCGCTTCCTCGGCGCGTTCCGGATCGTCGGTGCACGGCAAGGTCGGCGGCAGTTCGTACACCGAGGACGGCAGATAGGACAGGAAACGCCGCGCGCAGGCAAACGCCTCCTCCTCGGTCTCGACCGCATGATCGACCGCACCGGCGCGGGTCTGGATGTCGGCGCCGCCAAGTTCTTCCTTCGAGAGGTCCTGCCCCAGCGCCTTCACCACCGGTGGGCCCGCAACGAACATCGCGGACTTTCGGGTCATGATGGAATAGTGGCTGGCGGCAAGACGCGCAGCACCGAGCCCCGCGACCGACCCGAGGCCGAGCGCGACGACCGGTACGCGCGACAAATTCTCCGTCGTGAAGCGATACCACCGCGTGCCACCGATGCCGCCCGGCAGATTGGCCGCGCCCTTGGTCTCGATGGTCTTGACCGAGCCGCCGCCGCCGGAGCCTTCGATGATGCGGATGATGGGCAGCCGGAAGTCGTGCGCCATTTCCTCCGCCATCAGCGGCTTGGCCGAGATCGACGCGTCCGCCGAGCCGCCGCGCACCGTGAAATCGTCGCCGACCACGACCACGGTGCGGCCGTCGACGCGTGCGCGACCGAACACGCAGTTCGCCGGCGTCAGCTTCTGCAACTCGCCGCTGGAATCGTACTCACCGATGCCGGAGACCGCACCGATTTCGTGAAAGCTGCCTTTGTCGATCAGTCCGCCGATTCGCTCCCGAACAGTCAGCCGGCCCTGGTCATGCTGTCGCTTGACCTTGTCAACGCCGCCCATCTCCCGCGCGAAGGCTTCGCGCCGGGCTAGCTCGTCGAGTTCCGGCTTCCAGTTCATTCACTCCCTCCGAGTTGATCGGCTTGTTGTTGTTATGCACGGCCATGGCGACCGGTCTACGCGAGATACGGTTGTTAAAGGCGTCGCCCTCCGCGCCCTCCATCAGGCTGCCGAGCGAGCGGCCGAGCGCGAGCATCAACGGGGCGACTTCGTCATGAAGCCGCTGCTCGTCATACATTGCGGCCAAAAGACCGATCGTGACGACCACGAAGGTCTGATACTGCGGCGACCAGATCGGCACAGCGAGTCCGTTGATGTGCGGGCTCCAGAGGCCGCAGGCCACGACATAGCCGCGCTCGCGCAGCGATTGCCGGTTGGCCTCGATGCGGGGTTTGAGAATCTTCGCAGCCTCGGGCGCTTCCCGCTCCATGTCCGCAATGAAGGCGTCGCCCATCTCGGGCGCCAGCGCCGCGGTGTAGGCCGCGCCCGCGGCGGTCGAAGCCATCGAGATGCGGCTGCCGGTGCCCTCGTGCAGGCCGAGTGCGGTCGCTGAGCGCGCGAACTGAAGATAAACAAGATGGAAACGATCGGGAACGACGAAGCCGACCGTGCCCGGAACCTGCTCGGCGACTTCCTGAAGCCGCTGGCGGATCATGCTGCGCAGCTGCGCGCCCTTCATCATCGAAGCGCTCATCGCCACCGCGCTCGGGCCGATGCGATATTTCTGGTCGCGCGGCAGATACACAAGCTGGCCCATGCGGGTCAGCGTGTGCGTGAGCCGCGACACCGTCGAGCGCGGCAGACCGCAGCGATTTGAAATCTCGAGATTGCCGAGCCTGCTATCGTGGCCCTCGAAGCATCGCAGCACGTCGAACGCGCGCGATACCACCTGGATGACATCACCCTCACCGGCATCGCCGGCGAGCGCACCTTGCCTACTCAACCGCTCCGAACGTCGTCCCATGATCCCTACCGTTTGTTCCGCTCTGCGGAATTAAATTCCACTTGCAGACGACGCTACCTCAGGCATTTTGCGACGACAACAAAAAGGCGATGGCATGCCAGAAATTAAAATCGTTACCGAAGTCGCGGGCCGTATCTGCGCGACTCCCGTGCAAGTTGGAGGAACCGTCGCGGATGGCGATGACGTTGTGGTCGTCGAAGCCATGAAAATGGAAATACCGGTGCCATCGCCCGCGAGCGGCACGATCACATCACTGTTGGTGAAGCTCGACGACGTCGTTGCCGAGGGACAAGCGATCGCGATCGTCGCAAGCTGAGTGCATGGGGCCGTCATTTCCGCGACAATCTGTCAGTCGCATTGCGGCATTCGCGAGACGGCGTTGCCATCGCCCGATCCCGGTGACATGATCCGATTCAAGCAAAAAGTTCTTCGCGGCAAACGCGAGGATGATGGAGGGAAACATGCATCGTGGGCTGCTCGTGCTCGCGCCTGCCTTGGTGGCGGGCATTTCTTTTGCGTCTACACGCTACGCGTTCGCCGAGGACATCAAGCTGCCGGCGACATTGACGTTCACCGCCTATGACACCGGCACCGCCGGCTTCAACATCGCAGTCGGCGTCGGCAAGATGATGAAGGACAAATACGGCACCGACGTGCGCGTGCTCCCCGCCGGCAACGACGTCGCCCGCCTCGCGCCGCTCCGCGCCAAGCGTGCGGCCTCCGCGGCGATGGGATCTGGCACCTATTTCGCGCAGGAAGGCGTATTCGAGTTCGGATCGAAGGAATGGGGACCGCAGCCGCTCCAGATCCTGCTCTCAACCGTCGACTGCAATTGCGGCTCGCTCGGCGTCGCCGCCGACACCGGCGTGAAGGAGCTGAAAGATCTCAGGGGCAAGCGTGTCGGCTTCGTCGTCGGCTCGCCGGCGCTGAATCAGAACTCGCTCGCAGTGCTCGCCTTCGCAGGGCTGACGCAGAAGGATGTCAAGGTGGTCGAGTTCGCCAGCTACGGCGCGATGTGGAAAGGCCTGATCAACAACGACGTCGATGCTGCTTTCGGCACCACCATCACCGGTCCTGCCAAGGAAGCCGAGACTTCACCGCGCGGGCTGATCTGGCCGCCGCTCCCCGCCAAGGACAAGGAGGGCTGGGCGCGGATGCAGAAGGTCGGCTCGTTCTTCTTCCCGCAGCTTGCGACCTGCGGCGCCGGCATCTCGCCGGACAAGCCGGTCGAGCTCGGCAACTATCCCTACCCGATCTTCGTCGCCTATGCCTCGCAACCGGCCGATCAGGTCTATGCGATCACGAAGGCGATGATCGTGAACTACGACGTCTACAAGGATTCCGCGCCCGGCGCCGGCGGGCTTGCCGCCGACCGGCAAACCAAGAACTGGGTGGTGCCGGTGCATCCCGGCGCGGTGAAGGCGCTGAAGGAAGCCGGACAGTGGACCGACGCGCAGGAAACGCACAACAACAAGCTGATCAAGCGGCAAGAGGTGCTTGGCGCAGCGTGGGCGGAGTACGGCAAATCCAATCCGCCATCGGATGACAAGGCGTTCCTCGACGGCTGGATGAAGGCCCGCGCCGCTGCGCTCGCCAAGGCCGACATGCCGAACGGGTTCGAGGATTAGAACAGGATCATGTCTTCTACTTCAGTCTCCACCGGCCCGCAGGACGAGGCCAAGCGGATCGTGTTCGACGATCCGCACGGCGCTGCCGGCAACATGCAGGAGGCGGAGGTCACGCGCGTGCGCACGTTGCGCGGCGCCTGGCGCTGGACGTTAGTAGTCGCGACGGCGGCAACCATCCTGCTCTGCATCAACCAGCAATTCTCGCTGCGCTTCTTCGTCGGCTATACCCAGCTCAACACCGAATACTTTTATCTTCTGATAGGGTTGATGCTGCCGTTCACCTTCCTGATCTTCCCTGGGACTGAACGCGCGCCGCTCGACCGGATTCCCTGGTACGACCTCGTCCTGTTCGTCGCGACCTTCGCGGCGGCGCTGATGCTAATGTCGAATGTGCGCAAGGCGGCGGAGGCCGGCTGGGAGTTCGGTGGGGCGCCCAACGGCGTGATCGCGGCGGGCCTCGTGATGTGGGTGATGCTGATGGAGGCGCTGCGCCGCACCGGCGGCTGGAGCCTGCTGCTGAGCGTCCTGCCCTTCACCGTCTATCCGCTGTTCGCCGAGGCCGCCTGGCTCGGCCCGTTCCGCGGCACCCAATCGACGCTCGAGCAAGCAACCGCCTACCACGTGCTCTCCGGCGAGAGCCTGCTCGGCATTCCCATTCAGGCTTTCGCCGACACCGTGATCGGCTTCCTCGTGTTCGGCACCGCGCTGATGATGACGGGAGCAGGAAAATTCTTCATCAACCTCGCCTTCGCACTGTGCGGCACCTTCCGCGGCGGCGCGGCGAAAGTCTGCATCTTTGCCAGCGGCCTGCTCGGCATGATGTCGGGCTCGATCATCTCCAACGTGCTCACCGCCGGCACCATGACCATTCCTGTCATGAAGAAGAGCGGTTTTCGCGCGTCCTATGCCGGTGCGATCGAGGCCTGCGCCTCGACCGGCGCGGTGCTGGCGCCGCCGGTAATGGGCGCGACCGCTTTCGTGATCGCGCAGTTCCTCAATGTCAGCTACGCCGATGTCGCGGTCGCCGCGATCATTCCGGCGACGCTCTACTACATCGGCCTGTTCATGCAGGTCGACGCCTACGCGGCGCGCCACGGCCTGAAGGGGATTCCGCGCGCCGAGCTGCCCCGCATTATGGATACGATCAAGGACGGCTGGTACTACGTCTTCGTCATCGCACTTTTGGTCGTGATGCTGCTCTACTTCAAGCGCGAGAGCCACGCGCCGTTTTACGCTACCCCGCTACTGCTGGTGCTCAACCAGTTCTTCTCCAAGGACACGCGCTGGACGTTTGCGACCATCAGCAAGTTCCTCGAGATCAACGGCCGCACCTTCGTCGAGCTGGTCGGCATTCTCGCCGGCTGCGGCCTGCTGATCGGCGCGTTCTCGATGACCGGCGTGGTGTCGAGCCTTGCCAACGACCTCCTGCACATTGCCGGCGACAATGCCTTCCTGCTGCTCGGCATGTGCGCGCTGACCAGCCTGATCCTCGGCCTCGGCCTGACGACGACGGCCTGCTACATCTTCCTCGCCATCCTGGTCGCGCCCGCGCTGGAGAAGCTCGGGCTCAATCGCATGGCCGTACACATGTTCATCTTCTATTGGGGCATGCTGTCGTCGATCACGCCGCCGGTCGCCATCGCCTCGTTCGCGGCCGCCGGCATTGCCGGCTCGCCGGCGATGAAGACCGGGTGGGAATCCATGTGGGTCGGCAGCATCATCTATTTTCTGCCGTTCTTCTTCGTGCTCAATCCGGTGCTGGTGCTGCAAGGGCCGAGCCCGTACCTCGCCGGCCTCGGCCTGATGGGGCTTGCCGCGTTCGGCACGCTGTTCATCTGCGGCGGCATCCAGGGCTACCAGCCTTTCGTCGGCGACCTCCGCGGTGCCGGCGCGCTGGAATGGCCGATTCGCATGCTGCTCGTGATCGGCGGGTTCGTGGTCGCGACTCCCGGCGGCGGGATCATGCCGCTGTCGCAGATGCAGGTGACGCTGCTTGGTCTTGCGATCCTCGTGCCCACGACTTTGCTCGCGCTTCTCCTGGTTCGCCGGCACACCATCGTGCCGGACGGGTTGCGCGCGCCCTGATTGCGTTGCACAAGTGAGGCGATGAAGCCGCACTCGTCCGCCGCCTCCGCCTGGACCCGCTCGAAACCGCCCTTGCTGCGGTTTCTGGACAATTGCCTCAACGAATTCTCTGCCGAGACCTCGGGCAGCGTTGCCGACTACATCCCCGAGCTGAGCAAGGCCGACCCTGCCCATTTCGGCATCAGCCTTGCGACCCTGGACGGGCATGTCTACGAAGTCGGCGACAGCCGAATGCCCTTCACCATCCAGTCGATGTCAAAACCGTTCGTGTTCGCGCTGGCGCTGGACCTTTTGGGAGCAGGCAAGGTCGAAAGCGCGATCGGTGTCGAACCTTCCGGCGATCCCTTCAACTCGATCCGACTCAATTCGGAGAACCATCCCTTCAACCCGATGGTCAATGCCGGCGCAATCGCCTGCACGGGGCTTATCCACGACAGCAGGGGCGCGGCCGCTTTCGAGCAGATCCGCCTTGCGCTCAGCCGTTTCGCCGGACGCGATCTCGCCGTCGATGAGGCCGTCTATGCTTCGGAAAGCCAGACCGGCGACCGCAACCGGGCCATCGGCTATCTCCTCAAGACCAACGCCGTGATCTCCGACGACGTCGCGGCCGTGCTCGACGTCTATTTCCGGCAATGCGCCGTGCTGGTCACGGCGCGCGACATCGCGGTGATGGCGGCCACGCTCGCCAATCGCGGCATCAATCCGGTCACCGGCGAGCAGGTGCTGACGTCCTACGCGATCTCGCGCACGCTCTCCGTGATGACCTCCTCGGGCATGTACGATTATGCCGGCGAATGGATCTACCGGATCGGCATTCCCGCCAAAAGCGGTGTCGGCGGCGGCATCCTCGCCGCACTCCCTGCCCGGCTCGGCCTCGGCAGCTATTCGCCCAAGCTCGACAACCACGGCAACAGCGTGCGCGGCATCAAGGTTTGCGAGGCGCTGTCCTCGCATTACGATCTGCACATGCTCAACCGCAGCGACGACGCGCGCAACGCCGTCATCGCCGATTACGATATCGGCAGGAGCCCGTCGCGACGCGTGCGCCGGCCCCAGGAGCGCGAGATTCTTTCCGCGCATGAGCAGGAGGTGCGGGTCATCGAGCTGGTCGGAACGCTGTCGCTGTCGGCCGTCGACTACGTCTCGCGCCGGCTTGCAGGCCGTCCGCGGCCGCAATTCGTGATCTTCGATCTGCACCGCGTCACCTCCACCACGCGCGCCGGAGCGCGGCTAATCGCCGAAGCGTTCGAAGAGCTCGCCGCACTCAACGTCACGGTGGTGCTGTCGGGCGTCAGGCGCGCCTCCAAGGAATGGGACAGCTTGCGGGAATGGACGGCGGAGCTGAAGAACGTCCGCGACTTCTACCTGCTCGACACCGCGATCGAATGGGCCGAAGACCAGATCGTCTACCGCTATGGCGGCTCGATCGACTTCCACGAGACCACCGAGCTTACCGAGCAACCGCTGCTCGCGGGGCTGAGCGAGGACGAGCTGAGCGATCTCGCCGCAATCTGCACCGTCAGGAGTTATCCGTCCGGCGCCAAAATCGTCAAAACCGGCGATCCCGCCGATGCCGTGTTCTTCCTGCGCAGCGGCGCGGTGCACGTCACGCTGCCCGATGGTGTCAGGCTGGCAACGCTCACGGCAGGCATGGCCTTTGGCGAGATGGCGCTGCTGGAACCAACGCGGTCCGCCGACGTATTCGCCGACATGGCGGCGACCGCGTTCGAAGTGGCCTTGAAGGATTTCGAGCGCTTCCGCGAGCAGCACCCGCGCGCCAGCGAGCGCATCATGCGCAATCTGGCGCAGCTATTGGCCGACCGTCTGATCGTGGCGAACGCGAAGGTGGATATTTTGACATCGACGTAGCGCTGGGCGAGGTTCTTCGCCTCTCCGCGACCGGGAGAGGTGATCCGAACCGGCTCAGCGGCTCGCGGCCTCGCTTAGGCGCCGGTTGATCCTGGCTGCGCTCGCCTTGAGCACGTCGGATGGCTGCTGGCCAGTGGCCGCACACAGGCACGCCCAGTAGTAGACGACATCGCCGAGTTCATCGACGAGACCCGCCTGATCCAGCCAGCCGTCGCGGAGCAGCTTCTTGATGTGATCGGCGACCTCGCCGGCTTCGCCGGCAAGGCCAAGGCCGAGATAGGACAGCCGCTCGTTGGACGGATGCTCTTCGACTTTCCCAATGCGCGCGGCCCAGGCCGCATATTCATCGATCGTCATCGGCATCCCTCGCCGCTCCTAAGAATCAGCCCACCACTTCCGTGACCGGCTGAAGATCGATCTCGAAGGTCTCCAAAAACTTTGACGTCATGATGTAGAAGCCGACCGAGAGCTGGAGCTCGATCAGCGCGGCCGGCGTCAGCTTCGACGCGATCGCCTTGAAGGTCGCGTCCGCGGGTTTGTTCAACTTCACGATCTCGTCCGTGAACGCGAGCGCGGCGCGCTGCACCTCGTTGAAGCAACTCGCGGCTTGCCAATTCTCAAGCGCCTCGTTCTGCTCGTCGGTGACCCCGACATTCTTGCCGATGCGCTTGTGCGCGACGATCTCGTACGGCGCCTCGCACAGAATACCGGTGCGTGTGATTGCAAGCTCGCGCACCACCGGATCGAGCTCACCCTTGTGGCGGATGGCGCCTCCCAAGCGGCAATACTGCTCGAAATAGCTCGGCGAGTGCGCCATCATGAGGAAAATGTTGGCGTTGCGGTTCTTGTCGAGGATTTCGCGGGTGCGGTCGGAGGCCTTCGACGGGTCGCTGTAATTGATGCGGGCCATGATTTTCCTGAAGTCTTCTCGGAGATTTTGATGCTTTTTGTCGTTGCCGGCGAGAGCTCCCCGAAACTCTATTCTTGCGCTGACGCAGGAGCAACATCATCGAGTCAAATTGCCGCCGCATTGCTGATCGACCTTGACACAGTCGATATTCGCCGCGTGGGGACAGATCGCGGCGGATACTCGTAAGTGGGGTGTTCCGAGTAAAACAATTGGCCGTCGGGTGCGCTAGCCGCACATCGATGAGTCACGCCCAAGTCTAGGGAGAAAAAGGCATGAAGGAAGCCATCAAGGGGGCGGCCTCGGGAGCGCTCGCGCATATGCTGGCGGTGACGGCCATGCTCGTCATCGCCAGCATCTTGTTCTACGGGCGTTAGAGCATGATCCGGAAAAGTGTGTAGCGGTTTTCCCTCGCGACAAACGCGGAAGGCGTTCGCGCGGAGATCATGCTCAAACAATAACCTAAAGCGCGATGACGATTTATCCTAATCTCATCGCGCTTTAGTCGGAGGTTTAGAGTTTTCGTCATTCCGGGGTGGCGCCTCGCACAGCGCCAGGCCCAGAATCCCGTTCCAGGCCCGGTCCTTTGGACCGCCCCCGAATGACGAATCCCGCTACTCTCTCATGCCTCTTTGGTGAAGAACGGCACGAGCTTTCCGGCAAAGAGCCTGAAGCTCGCGGTGACGGAATCGCCGATGGCCAGCCCGGCCTCGCCGTGCGCCATCAGGCGAAAACCCTCATCGCAATCGACCAGCAGGATGTTGTAGGGCACCTGCGCGCGCGTCTCGGGCGTTGCGGCGCGGCAGACCAGCGAGGTCGCGTAGACCCTGCCCTTGCCGCTGGCGCGCTCTTCGTGCGGATCGGACACGCCGCAGGCGGCGCAGAAGGCGCGGTGGAAATACTGCACATGGCCGCAGGCGGCGCAGGTTTGATAGGTGATAGCCTGTTCGCCCTTGGTCCAGTCGCCCAGACGCTCGCTCATCGCACCCGCTCCAGGAACATGCTCACATGGGACGACAGCACGCCGCCGTCGCCGTGCAAGAGCGCGATTGAGGCATCGCGCACCTGCCGATTCGCCGCCCGTCCCGTCATCTGCAGATGCGTCTCGACCAGATGCGCCATGGCGCCCCCGACGCCGCAATGGCCGTAGCTGAGCAGGCCACCATGGGTGTTCAGCGGCATCGCGCCGTCGCGGTTGAAATGGCCCGATCGTACACGGGCTGCAGCCTCGCCGCGGCCGGCGAGGCCGAGGTCCTCCAGCAGCATCGCGAGCGTGATCGTAAAGCTGTCGTAGATGGCGGCGTAGCGCACGTCCGAGATCGCAAGGCCCGTCGCCTCCTTGGCGCGCGCGATCGATATTTCTGCGCCGAGTTCGCTGAGGCCGGGTGCGGCCGTGACATGCTGATGGGTGTGGGCCTGCGCGCAGCCACGGATGCGCACGCCCGCCTCCCCGGTCCGCTCGCCGCTGACGATGAATGCAGCGCCGCCGTCGGACACCGGACAGCAGTCGAGCAGCTTCAGCGGCATCGCCACCGGTTTCGAGGCCATGACGTCGGCGACCGTGATGGGATCATGGAATTGCGCGCCCGGATGGGTGCACGCATGCTTACGCATCAGCACCGCGAACTCGGCGAGATCCTCTTCGGTCACGCTGTATTCGTGCATGTAGCGGGTGGCGACCAGCCCATAATAGGCGGGAATTGTCGGGCCAAGCGGCACCTCGTAATCGGGATGGCCGACCTGCGCCAGCGCCTGGATCGCGGCGTCGCGGCTCTGGCCCGTAAGGCGGTTCTCGCCAGCGACCACGAGCACGTGGCGCGCGAGGCCTGCTTCGACGAGGTGATGTGCGAGCATCGTCATCGCGAGACCCGTGGCGCCGCCAACCTGGACGGCGTGGGCGTAAGCGGGGCGGATGCCAAAATGCTCGGCGAAGACGGTCGCCAGCATAATGTGCGGCGAAACGGTGGAGTAACCGCAGAGGATGCCATCGATCTCGGCGCGCTTCAGCCCGGCATCGTCGAGCGCAGCTTGCGCAGCCTTGCTCATCAGGTCGAGCGAGGATGAACCTTCGTGCTTGCCGTAAGGTGTGAGGCCGACGCCGGTGATGAAGCTCATGGGTCCTCTTCGTTATTTCCGGGCGTCCGAAGGGCCGAACCCGGAAGCTCGAGGATCCCGGGATCTCGCTTCGCGAGCCCCGGAATGATGGATGAGAGAGCCGTCGTCATCGTCGTTTCCCTACTCCGGCGCCGATCGCGTGACGCCGTCGCGGATCATGGCTGCGATCTCGTCGGCAGAATAGCCGATCTCGCGCAAAATCTCCGCGCCATGCTCGTTGAGCCGCGGCGCGAGCCGAACCGGCACCGCCTCCGTGTCCGACCAGGTGGCCGTCACCTTCATGCTGCGGATCGGCCCCTCGGTCGGATGGTTCACGACCGGGAAGAAATTCGTCGCTTCCAGGTGTGGATCGTGCAGGATCGATGCGAGGTCGTGCATCGGCATCACCGGCACGTCGGCCTTGGTCAGCAGGTCGATCCATTCGGCCGTGGTGCGCGTCTCAAAAATGCGCGCGAGCTCGGCATAGACGACGTCGATATTGGCAGCGCGGCCGGCGAAGGTTGCGAATTTGGGATCGGCGCGCAGATCGTCGCGCCCCGTCGCCTCAAAGAAGTTCTCCCACTGCTTGTCGTTGTAGACGATGACGCTGAGATAGCCGTCGGAAGTCTTGTAAGGCCTACGGTCGCGCGAGAGGTGGCGGGCGTAGCCGCCCTTGTCGAGCGGCGGCTCATAGGTGAGCCCGCCCATGTGATCGCCCATCACGAACCCGGCCATGGTTTCGAACATCGGGATGTCGACGCGCTGGCCGCGGCCGGTGCGGTCGCGATGCACGAGGCTGGCGCAGATCGCGCCCACCGCGGTGAGGCCGACGATGCGATCGACCAGCGCGTTGGGCACGTAGCGCGGGACGCCGTCGCCGGTCTGCACCATCAGCGCCGGCAGCCCGGTCGCTCCTTGAATCAGATCGTCATAGGCGGGTTTTGCGGCATAGGGCCCGTCCTGGCCGAAGCCGAAAACGCCGGCATAGACGAGACGTGGATTGATCTCGGAAACGACATCGTAGCCGAGTTGAAGCCGCGCCATCGCCTGCGGCCGGACATTGTAGACGAGAACGTCGGCGCCCCGAAGCAACCGCAGCACGGCATCGCGCCCCGCAGGCTTCTTCAGATCGAGGCAGATCGAGCGCTTGCTGCGGTTGGTGTTGAGGAACACCGGGCCCATGCCGGCGTGCCGCATCGGGCCGATCAGCCGGGTGACGTCCCCGTCGAGCGATTCCACCTTGACGACGTCGGCGCCGTAGTCGCCGAGCATCTGGGTTGCATAAGGCCCCATCAGCACGGTGGTCATGTCGATGACCTTGATGCCCTTCAGCGGCCCCATCGCTTGCTCCCGATTGCCCAGGGCTCAAACGCCCTGCGATGTCGGTTCAGCTAACGGCAGCGCCGTCGCTCGCGCAAGGGCAACCGGCGTATGGCGGCATGCATCGCGCGGCGATATCGACCGCTATTTCTTCTGGCGGGATTCGCGGATCTTGATGAGACGGTCGAGTTCGTCGTTCTGCTGATTGATGCGGTCGGCGATCCGCGACTCGTTCTGCTCACCCGAGGCGGCAGCGGCCTGCTCGATGAGCTGGCGGATATTGTCCTCGAGGATCGCGATGCGATGGTTCAGTGCGTCCATCGACAGCGAGTCTTCGTAGTCATTGCTCATGATGCATTTCCCGCAAAGTCAATCAGGAGCCGTAGGGTGGGCAAAGCGTAGCATGCCCACCGTCATCTAGCGCAAGAAAACAGGTGGACGCATGGCGCCTTTGCCCACCTTCAGGACTGAGCTTACTTCAACGGCTCCAGCACGGAAACGTAATTGGCGACCGCCGCACCGCCCATGTTGAAGATCCCGCCGAGTTTTGCGTTCTTGAGCTGCATGCCCTCGGGCGCCTGTCCCGCGAGCTGCATCGCGGTCATCACATGCATGGAGACGCCGGTGGCGCCAATCGGATGGCCTTTGGCCTTCAGGCCGCCGGACGGATTGACCGGCAGCTTGCCGTCCTTCAGCGTCCAGCCCTCCTTGATCGCGCGAGCACCCTGCCCCTTCGGCGTCAGGCCCATCGCTTCGTACTCGATCAGCTCGGCGACCGTGAAACAGTCATGGGTCTCGACGAAGGAGAGATCGGAGAGCGTCACGCCCGCCTTTTCCAACGCGCGCTGCCACGCCACGGTGCAGCCCTCGAACTGGAGGATGTCGCGCTTGCTCATCGGCAGGAAGTCCTGGGCGTGTGCGGTGGCGCGGAAGCCGATCGACTTGCTCATGCTCTTGGCGGTCTCGGCATCGGCCAGCACCAGCGCCGCGGCGCCGTCGGAGACCAGGGAGCAGTCGGTGCGCTTCAGGGGACCGGCGACATAGGGGTTCTTCTCGCTCTCGGCGCGGCAAAAGTCGAAGCCAAAATCCTTGCGCATCTGGGCGAAGGGATTGGCGACGCCGTTCTTATGGTTCTTGGCCGCGATCAGCGCCAGCGCATCCGACTGGTCGCCGTATTTCTGGAAATAGGAGCTGGCAATCTTGCCGAATACGCCGGCGAAGCCGCCGACCGTGTCGCCGTCCTCGGGCAGGTAAGACGCCTTGAGCAGGTTCTTGCCGATCTCGGGCCCCGGCGTGCGCGTCATCTGCTCGACGCCGACGACCAGCACGATCTTGGCGGCGCCTGCGGCAATCGCGCGCAGGCCCTGGTGCACGGCGGCTGAGCCGGTTGCGCAGGCGTTCTCGACCCGGGTCGCCGGCTTGAAGCGCAGCTTCGGGTCGGCCTGAAGCACCAGCGACGCGGTGAAATCCTGCGGCGAGAAGCCGGCGTTGAAATGGCCGAGCACGATCTCGTCGACATCGCCAGCCGAAATGCCGGCATCCGCCAGCGCCTCGTTGGCGACGCGCGTGACGAGGCTTTCAACGGTTTCGGTATCGAACTTGCCGAACGGCGTATGCGCCCATCCGACGATGCTGGCGGTCATGGTCATTTCTCCCTGGGGTCTCTTCCTGAGTTAAGTCTTAGCCCAGGGATGGCAAGACTTCACGCGGCTTTCAGGGCCTTGAGGGTACGCTGGCAGATGGCCGTTATGCCGGCCCAGTTCCCGGCCCTGATTTCGGCCGTCGGGCACAGCCAGGAACCGCCAACCGCGACCACATTGGGCTCGGCAAGCCAGGTCGCCGCATTGGCCTCACTGATGCCGCCGGTAGGGCAGAACCGCACGCTCGGGAAGGGCCCGCCGAGGGCGCGAAGGCCCTTGATGCCGCCGGCCTGCTCGGCCGGGAAGAATTTGGCGACGTCGAAGCCATGGGCCAGCGCCATCATCAGCTCGGAGGCGGTCGCGATGCCCGGCGCGAACGGCAGGGCGCTGTCGGCAGCGGCCTTCAGGAGGTCGGGGGTCAAGCCCGGGCTGATGCCGAACTTGACGCCGAGCTTTTCGACGCGGGTGAAGTCGGCCGCATTGAGAATTGTACCGATGCCGACGAGCGCCTCGGGGACCTCAGACATCATCGCCCTCGCTGCCTCGATCGCAACAGGAGTGCGCAGGGTCACCTCCAGCGTGCGGACGCCGCCGGCAACCAGCGCACGCGCCAGCGGCACCGCATCCTGGATACGATCGATGGTGAGGACGGGAATGACGGTCGCCGCCTTGAACAGCGCGACAAGGTGATTTTGTTGGGCACTCGTGGTCATCGTTGTGGTCGCTTCTTCACTTGGTCGCCTGGCGAGAGGCCGCCGGCCGGTGCCGCTTCTTCGGCGGCATGGCATAGCCCGGAATGATGGCGCCAGGATAGCAAATCACGAGGCTGGCGAGGCGATGCCCGGCCTGGGCGGCTTCGACCGGCTCCGATCCGGCGAGCCGGGCGGCGATATAGGCCGCGGCAAAGCTGTCGCCGGCTGCCGTGGTGTCCACCACCGGCTTGGTCATAGGCTCGGCGCGGACCTCGTCAGTGCCGCCGGGAAAGCGCAGGAGGCTCACCGGCTCGGCGAGGCGGAATACGAGTTCCGGAGAAGGGATGCGGGCGATCAGCTGCTCGTGGCTTTCGCCAGGATAGAGCGCGAGCAGGTCCTCGATCGAGGTCAGCACGATGTCGGCGGCCGCGAAGGCCGTGGCAAACACATCGCGCGCGACATCGCGGTCCGGCCAGCCGCGCGCGCGAAAATTGGTGTCGAACACGAAGCGGGTGCCGAGCAGGCGCGCGCGCTTGATCGCCGCGAACAGGCGCTCGCGTCCGGGCGCGTCGTAGATCGAGAGCGTGATCGCGGAGAGATAGACGATGTCGTAGCTCATCAGCGAGTTGAGCAGCTCGTCGGTCTCCGGCAAATTCATCAGCTGCCGCGCCGCCGCGCTGTCGCGCCAGTGGAAGAACTGGCGCTCGCCCTTTGCATCCAGCTGGATCATGTAGAGACCGGGCAGCTTGCCCGGCAACCGCACGACGCGCCGCGTGCCGACGCCCTCGGTAGTCCAGGCTGCGATCATCTCATCGCTTAGGGCATCATCGCCGAGCGCGGTGAGATAGTCGACTTTCACCTCGAGCCGCGCCAGGTACACCGCCGTGTTCAGGGTGTCGCCGCCGAAGCCGCGCGAGTACAGCCCGCCGCCCTGCCCTTGCGTCGCGGACGATCCGGTCGAATGTCCGCCCTGGGCCTGCCGGAGCTCGACCATGCATTCGCCGATGCAAGCAACGCTCGCCATCATATGACCCGCTCAGTGCGCGATCAGGCGACGAAATTGCCGCCGAGCTCGTCTTCGATGTGAATGCGGATGATGTCGTCGAAATTCTTCTCGGCGGTGGTGAAGCCGAGCTCGCGCGCGCGCTTCGCATCGAAATTGCGCGGCCAGCCGCCGACGATGCCGACGATGAAGGGATCGGGCTCGTGCTTGATGCGCGCGGCGACCTTCTCGCCCGCAACGCGCTTCAAGGCCGCGATCTGCTCGCCGACTGTCGCCGACAGGCCCGGCATGGTCAGATTGCGGCGTGGGCCGACGGTGGCGAGATCCATGGTGCCGGCGTGGAGCAGGAAGCCGACCGCGGAGCGTGGCGTGGCGTGCCAGTGACGGACGTCCTCGGACACCGGGAGGATCGCTTCCTTGCCGGCGAGCGGCTCGCGCAGGATGTTGGAGAAGAAGCCCGATGCCGCCTTGTTCGGCAGGCCCGGGCGGATGCAGATGGTCGGCAGGCGGATGCCGATGCCGTCGAGGAAACCGCGGCGAGAATAATCAGCGAGCAGGAGTTCGCCGATCGCCTTTTGCGTGCCGTAGCTGAGCAGCGGTGTGTGGAAGAATTCGTCGCCGATCGCGTCCGGAAACGGCGCGCCGAACACCGCGATCGAGGACGTGAACACTACGCGCGGCCTGTAGCCACCGCCGACGAGGCGGATGGCATCGAGCAGCATCCGCGTGCCGTCGAGATTGATGCGGTAGCCCTTCTCGAAGTCGAGCTCGGCTTCGCCGGAGACGATCGCGGCAAGATGGAAGATCACATCGGGACGGCCGGCGATCAGCTTTTCGGCTGCGCCCGGCACGGCGAAATCGCCGGACACGGTCTCGACGGGGAAGCCGGCCTGCTCTGGCTTCTTCGGCTCGACCACGTCGTGCATGGTCAATTTCGTGATGTCGCTCTTGCCGAGCCGGCCGTCGCGCAGCAGCCGTTCACAGAGTTTGCGGCCGACCATGCCGGCGGCGCCCAGAACCAGAATGTGCAAGAGCCTACTCCTTCTTATTGGCCGGAGCGCGCCGCTCCCAACGCGCCCTCGGCAAGCCCCGCGATCATTCCTTCACGGCGCCGGTCATCGCCGACACATAATGCTCCACGAAGAAGGCGTAAAGGATGACGAGCGGCAGCGAGCCGGCCAATGCTCCCGCCATCAGCGAACCCCAGCGGTAGATGTCACCGTCGACGAACTCATTAACGATCGCGACCGGCACCGTCTTGTTGCTGGTCGACTGCAGGAACGTCAGGGCGTAAATGAACTCATTCCAGCACAGCGTGAAACAGAAGATAAAGGCCGAGATCAGGCCGGGGATTGCGAGCGGCACGACGATCTTGATCAGGATCTGCCAGCGGCTCGCTCCGTCGATCAGCGCGCATTCCTCGAGCTCGAAGGGGATGGTCTTGAAATAGCCCATCAACAGCCAGGTCGAGAACGGGATCAGTATCGTCGGATAGGTCAGGATGAGCGCCAGCGGCGAGTCGAAAAGGCCGTACTGATACACGACGGTGGCGAGCGGAATGAACAGGATCGACGGCGGCACGAGATAGGCGAGGAAGATCAGCCCCCCGACGAGATTGGCGCCCTTGTAGCGCAACCGCACGATCGCGTAGGCCGCGAACACCGATGCGATGATCGAGAGCACCGTGGCGCAGATCGCCACGTACATCGTGTTCCAGAGCCAGTACGGATAGTAGCTCTCGAACAGCAGCTTGTGGAAGTGCTTGAACGTCGGGTTCCAGGTCCAAAACGGATTGTACCTGTCGAGGTCAAGCAGCTGCTCGTCGGGCTTCACCGACGTCAGCGCCATCCAGTAGAACGGGAACAGCAGGACGACGACGATGATCGCCAGCGGCAGATAGAGCGTCACCAGTCGGCGCGGCACCGACTGCAGATAGCTCATGCCTTCGCTGTGATCATCCTTCGCGACTGTCGGCGCCGAGCCATGCAGCACGGCCTTGAGATCGATCCGCGAGGTGGGGAGATCAGTCATTGCTTTCCCCTTGCTGCCACTTGCGACGCTGCAAGCCGAACCAGGATACCATGATCGCAGCCAGCAGGAATGGAATCATGGCGCTTGAGATCGCGGCCCCCTCGCCCAGTTGCCCCGCGATGATCGCGCGCTGATAGGACAAGGTTGCCATCAGGTGGGTGGCGTTGACCGGGCCGCCGCGAGTCATCGCCCAGATCAGCTGGAAGTCAGTGAAAGTGAAGAGCACGGAGAAGGTCATCACGACAGCGATGATCGGCGTCAGCAGCGGATAGGTGATGTACCGGAAATTCTGCCAACGCGTGGCACCGTCGAGCGTTGCTGCTTCATACAGCGACGGCGAGACGGTCTGCAGGCCAGCGAGCAGCGTAATCGCCACGAACGGCACGCCGCGCCAGATATTGGCGAAGATCACGCAAATACGCGCCCAGGTCGTGTCGCCCAGGAAATTGATGTTCTGGCTGATCAGGCCGAGCTGCTTCAGCGACCAGGAGATGATCGAGAATTGCGAGTCGAAGATCCACCAAAAGGCGAGTGCCGAGAGCACGGTCGGAACGATGAAGGGGATGAGCACCATCGCGCGCAGCATCGCCTTGAAGGGCATGTGCTCGTTGAGCAGCAGCGCGAGATAGAGCCCGACCGCGAATTTGAGAGCGCTGGCGACAAAGGTGTAGAGCAGCGTATTGAACACCGAGAGCCAGAAGATCGAATCGTCCCAGAGCCACTCGTAGTTCTCGGTGCCGATGAAGTGCCCGACCCTGCCGATGCGCGTGTCCGTGAAGGACAGCCAGATGCCGAGTCCCAGCGGATAGGCCAGGAAGAAGATCAGGAACGCCATGGCCGGCACCATGAACCAGAAGCCGAGCCAATTGCGATTGTGTCTGAGCTGGGTCCAGGCGCTAGCCTCGCTCATCTGAGGCTTGGCCCGGGGAATTGCGACATCAGCCATGCCCGATATCCCTGATCGAAATGTTGACGAGCGGGCGGCCGGACGGCCGCCCGCTCCGTGACCCCTCAGCGATAGATGCGCTTCAGCTGGCGCTCGGCTTCCGCCATCGCGCCCTTCGCATCCTTGGCGCCGGTGCAGTAATTGGCGAACATGTCGACCACGATGAAGTCGGCGATCGCAGTTGCCGCCTTCTCGCCGACGGTGCCGATGCCGGATGCCGGCAGCGTGCGCTTGGACGCCTGCGAGAACACGGCGTTCTTGGGATCCGCCGTCCAGACCGGCGCCGATTCATAGGCGTTCAACGTCTGCGTCAGATAGCCCTGCGCCCCCTCCAGCCACTTCTCGTAGTTCTCCTTCTCCAGCATGAAGGCGACGAACGCCTTCGCCGCATTCGGATATTTGGTGAAGTTGAAGGCGAGGATCGGCAGCGCCAGCTGCAGCTCGGTCGGCTTGCCGACCGGTCCGACCGGCCAGAGCGCGTGATAGGTGTCCTCAGCGAGTTCTTTCTTGCTCGGATCAGTCTTGGCAGCGACGTAGATCGAGATGCCGTTCGCCGTGCAATAGAGCTCGCCCGCGAGGAAGGCCTTGTTGTTGGATGAATCATTCCAGGACGCGGTGCCGGGGATGAAGGTGTCGTACAGCGCCTTGCAATATTCCAGCGCCTTCGCCGTCTCCGGCGAGTTGATGATGATCTTGTCGTTTTGGTCGACCGTGTAGGCGCCGTGCCCCCACAGAACCCAGTGCAGCCATGAGTTGCCGTCGCCCGAGGCGTGCCCGAGCGCAAAGCCGGCAGGCGTGTTGTTCGCCTTCAGCGCCTTGCACATCTCGAGGAAGCCGGGGAAGTCCTTCGGGAATTCCTTGAAGCCGGCCTTGTCGGTCGCCGACTTGCGGTAGGTCATGTAGCCGCCGTTGGTGGCCACGGGAATGCCGAGCCAGTCGTTGCCGAACTTGCAGGTCTTGGCCGCCGCATCGGTCCAGCCGCCATACTTCTTGCCGAGGTAATCGGCGACGTCGTTCATCTTCAGCACTTTGGTGGGAAACAGCTGCGGCAGCGTGTGCAAGCCCCAGGCGAGATCGAGCCCTGAGCCGGTATTGGCCGCAACCGATGCCTTCGGCTGCACGTCCTCGAAGGATTCGCTGAATACGTTCATCTCGGTGCCGGTCGCAGCCTTGAACGCCGCAACCATCGCGTTGAACGCATCGTCCTCCTGCGGCACGAAGCGCTTCCACCGCATCACGGTCAGCTTGGCACCGGGCTCCGCCTTCCACGGCGCGCTCTGCGCCCAGGCCTTGGCGAAATCGAACAGTGCCGGCCCAGTCAGCATGCCGGTCGCAGCCAGAGCCGTTCCGCCCTGAAGCAGAGTCCGGCGGGTAAAGTCTTGCATATCGTCCTCCCTGTGATGCTTTTTCTTGTCTTACGTCTTGCGCTAGGCGTTCAGGCGCTTGCCTGTGGCCTCGTCGAACAAATGCACCAGCGACGGGTCGGGCTTCAGCCGCACCTTGTCGCCCGGGTTGAACTGGTGGCGCTCGCGGAAGACCGCGACGACCTGCTCGCCGCCGACCTTGGCGAACACCTGCGTCTCCGAGCCGGTCGGCTCGACCACGATGATCTCCGCCTCGGCGCCGTCATCGGCGATGGTGAAATGCTCAGGCCGCACGCCATAGACGGCAGGACGGCCGTCCGACGCCGTCGGCGCCGTCTTGAGCGGCAGCTTGACACCGTTCGGCCCCTCGAAGGTGGCAACGCCGTTGACGCGCACATGACCTTTGAGGAAGTTCATGGCGGGCGAGCCGATGAAGCCGGCGACGAACTGGTTGTCGGGCTTGTCGTAGAGCTCGAGCGGCGTGCCCATCTGCTCGACGATGCCGTCATGCATGACGACGATCTTGTCGGCCATGGTCATGGCCTCGATCTGGTCGTGGGTGACGTAGACGGTCGTCGTCTTCAGCCGCTGGTGCAGCTCCTTGATCTCGGTGCGCATGGCGACGCGCAGCTTGGCGTCCAGGTTCGACAAGGGCTCGTCAAACAGGAACACCTGCGGATCGCGCACGATGGCGCGGCCCATGGCGACGCGCTGACGCTGGCCGCCCGAGAGCTGGCGCGGATAGCGATCGAGCAGCGGCGACAGCGCCAAGATCTCGGCGGCGCGCTTGACGCGCTTGTTGATCTCGTCCGAGCTGGCATTCCGCAGCTTCAATGAGAAGCCCATGTTCTCGGCCACCGTCATGTGCGGATAGAGCGCGTAGTTCTGGAACACCATCGCAATGTCCCGCTCCTTGGGCTGGACATTGTTGACGACGCGGTCGCCGATCGAGATCGTGCCGGAGGTGATGTTCTCGAGACCGGCGAGCATGCGCAGAAGCGTCGACTTGCCGCAGCCGGAGGGGCCGACCAGAACGACGAACTGGCCGTCCTCGATCGGAATGGTCACGCCGTGCAGGACTTCAAAATTGCCGAACGATTTCCGCACGTCGCGGATTTGCACAGACGACATCTAGCTCCCTCCTTGAAAGTCGACGACGCCCTTCGCGCCGCGACCGTCTTGCTTTTTCAGACTTTACCGAACCCGGCCCGATCATAGCGAGCAACATTGTCGGCAGTTTGTGCGGTTTTGGCAATTTGTCTTTGGTTAGTCGTTGCTGGTAGCGCTGTCAACGTTCCTTTGTTTGCGACCGTGACTGTGTTAAGAGCAGCAATGGGTCGAAAACGCACCAAGTCAGGCAAGATCCGGCTGGCGGAAGTCGCCGAGCTTGCCGGCGTCAGCCCGATCACCGCGTCCCGCTTCTTCCGCAATCCGGAAGCACTGTCGGTTGCCAAGCGGACGCGGGTCGAGAGCGCCGCCAAGGAGCTCGGCTATGTTCCGAACCTTGCTGCACGCGCGCTGGCCTCGCAGCGTACCGAGGTGATCGGTGTATTGATCCCATCCCTCACCAATAACGTGTTCTCCGACGTGCTGCGGGGCATCTATGACGCCTCCGAAGGCAGCCGTTACTCGATCCAGCTGTCCAACACCCGCTACAGCATCCTCCAGGAGGAGAAGCTGCTGCGCCTGTTTCTGGCGCAGAAGCCGGCCGGGCTGATCGTCACCGGCATCGACCAGACCGCAGAATCGCGCGCGATGCTGGAGGCTGCCGACTGCCCGATCGTGCAGATCATGGAGATTGGCCCCAATCCAGTCGACATGATGATCGGCTTTTCGCACTATGATGCTGCGCGCGCGGCAGTTGCCCACCTGTTCGCGCAGGGTCACCGCAAGGTCGGCTTCATCGGCGCGCGGATGGATCCGCGGGTGCAGCGGCGGCTCGATGGATATGTCTCGGCCATGAAGGATGCCGCCCTGTTCGAGCAGCGGCTCGTCGTGACGACGGCGACGCCGACATCGGTGACGCTCGGCGGCGCCCTGTTCACCGACCTGCTTGCGCGGGACCCCGGCATCGATGCGGTGTTCTGTGCCAATGACGACCTCGCGCTCGGCGTCCTGTTTGAATGCCGGCGCCGGGAGATCGCCGTCCCGGAGCAGATCGCGATCGTCGGATTCAACGACCTCGAATTCATGGCCTCAGCCGTCCCCACCCTCAGCAGCGTGCGCACCAATCGCTATGAGATGGGGAAAACGGCCGCGACCATGCTGATCGACGCGATCGATGGACGGCGGCCCGAGCAGCCGGTGCTCGACCTCGGCTTCAAAGTGGTCGAGCGGCAAAGCTCGTTGTCGCGGCGTTCGGACAATCGACCAGCCGCTTCCGGAGCCGGCGCCGCCAACAAAATGGTAGCGTTACCAAGCAGCCAAGATTAGTATCGTACTTGTGAGGAAATGACCCGCCAGCGGGCCGGCAGACCATCGCTCGCGCCGCTGGGCATCGCACCAGCCGACAGATTGAGACGGACGCCAGTGCGTTTGCATTGCAGGAGAGACCAATGACAAAAAAGCCAACCAATGGGCACGCTGCCGGCAACGGCGCTCGCCGCCACCTTCGCTCGCAGGAATGGTTCAACAACCCGCACAATCCGGGCATGACCGCGCTCTATATGGAGCGCTATTTAAACTACGGCCTCACCCGCGCCGAGCTTCAATCCGGTAAGCCGATCATCGGCATCGCGCAAACCGGCAATGATCTCTCACCCTGCAACCGCCATCATATCGAGCTGGCCCATCGCGTCCGCGAGGGCATCCGCGAGGCCGGTGGCATTGCGATGGAATTCCCGACCCATCCGATCCAGGAGACCGGCAAACGTCCGACCGCGGCGCTCGACCGCAATCTCGCTTATCTCGGCCTGGTCGAGATCCTCTACGGCTATCCCCTCGACGGCGTGGTGCTGACCACCGGCTGCGACAAGACGACGCCCGCCTGCATGATGGCCGCAGCGACCGTCAACCTGCCCGCGATCGTGCTGTCGGGCGGCCCAATGCTGAACGGCTGGCATGCCGGCGAGCGCACGGGCTCCGGCACCATCGTCTGGAAGTCGCGCGAGCGGCTCGCCGCCGGCGAGATCGACTATGAAGAGTTCATGGAGATCGTGGCCTCCTCGGCGCCCTCGGTCGGCCATTGCAACACCATGGGCACCGCCTCGACCATGAACGGGCTCGCCGAAGCGCTCGGCTTCTCGCTGCCGGGCTGCGCGGCGATCCCCGCCCCCTACCGCGAGCGCGGCCAGATCGCCTATGAGACGGGCAAGCGCATCGTCGAGATGGTCTGGGAGGATCTGAAACCCTCGGACATCCTGACCCGCAAGGCGTTCGAGAACTGCATCGTCATCAATTCGGCGATCGGTGGGTCGACCAACGCGCCGATCCACATCAACGCGCTGGCCCGCCACATCGGCGTCGAGCTCTCGATCGACGACTGGCAGAAATTCGGCCACGACGTGCCGCTGCTGGTCAACATGCAGCCGGCCGGCTTCTATCTCGGCGAGGAGTTCCACCGCGCCGGCGGCGTTCCGGCTGTGGTGCGCGAGCTGATGAAGCACAAGCGCATCCATGAGGACGCAGTGACAGTCAATGGCCGCGGCATCGGCGAGAACTGCAGGAACGCACCGGCGCCCGACAACGACGTGATCTGGACTTACGACAAGCCGCTGGTGAAGGACGCCGGCTTCCTGGTGCTAAAGGGCAATCTGTTCGATTCCGCGATCATGAAGACCAGCGTGATCTCCAAGGAGTTTCGCGACCGCTATCTCAGCAACCCCAAGGACCTCAACGCCTTCGAAGGCCGCGCCATCGTGTTCGAGGGGCCCGAGGATTATCACGAGCGGATCGACGATCCCTCGCTCGACATCGACGAGCGCTGCGTGCTGTTCATCCGCGGCACCGGGCCGATCGGCTACCCCGGTGGCGCCGAGGTCGTGAACATGCAGCCGCCGGCAGCATTGATCAAACGCGGCATCCTGTCCCTGCCCTGCATCGGCGACGGCCGCCAGTCCGGCACCTCGGGTTCGCCCTCGATCCTGAACGCCTCGCCGGAAGCGGCGGCAAATGGCGGGCTCGCCATCCTCAAAACCGGCGACAAGGTGCGCATCGACCTCAACAAGGGCAGCGCCAACATCGTGATCTCGGAGGAGGAGCTGAAGAAGCGCCATGCCGAACTCAAGGCCAGCGGCGGCTTCAAGCATCCGCCGAACCAGACGCCGTGGCAGGAGATCTATCGCAATACGGTCGGCCAGCAATCCACCGGCGCCTGCATGGAGCTCGCCACGCGCTATCAGAACGTCGCCGGCACCTTTGGCGTGGCAAGAGATAACCACTAGCAGCCACACCGTCATTGCGAGCGAAGCGAAGCAATCCAGAGATAGCTCCACGGAGATGGCCTGGATTTGCTTCGTCGCAAGAGCTCCTCGCAAAGACGTGGGTTGGCATTGAAACTACACGAAGGAGAACAAGAACATGGCAGACCGCCTCAAGGGAAAGCGGGCCGTCGTCACCGCTGCAGCCGCAGGCATCGGGCGCGCATGCGCCGTCGCATTCGCGCGTGAGGGCGCGACCGTCATCGCCACCGACATCAACGAGAGCGGGATTGCCACTCTGGCCAAGGACGGCGTCGCCGAAGTCGCAAAACTCGACGTCCGCAACACCGCCGACGTCAACGTCTTTGCCAAGCGTGTCGGCAAGATCGACATCCTGCTCAACGCTGCGGGCTTTGTGCACCATGGTACGATCCTGGAGTGCTCGGAAGAGGATTTTGACTTCTCGTTCGACCTCAACGTCAAGTCGATGCACCGGACCATCAGGGCGTTTCTGCCCGAGATGCTGGCAGGCGGCGGCGGCAGCATCGTCAACATCTCGTCCTGCGCGGCGCTGCGGCCGCCGGCCAACCGTTACGTCTACAGCGCGTCGAAGGCGGCGGTGTCGCTGCTGACGCGCGCGGTCGCGCTCGATTTCATCACCAAGGGCATCCGCTGCAACAGCATCTGCCCCGGCACCGTCGAGACGCCCTCGATGCTCGACCGCGCCGCCGCGCAGGGGCCGCAAGGCAAGGAGATGTTCATCTCCCGCCAGAAGATGGGCCGGCTCGGCACCGCCGACGAGATCGCAGCGATGGCGGTCTATCTCGGCAGTGACGAAAGCGCGTTCACCACCGGCGTCGACCTCGTCGTCGACGGCGGCTACATGCTCTGATGTTCAGGGGTCAAGTCTCATGAACAAGATCGATCTCAACGGCCGCGCCGCTGTCGTCACCGGCGGCGCGCAGGGCTTTGGCCGCGCGATTACCGAGCGCTTCGTCGCCTCCGGCGCCAAGGTCGCCATTTGGGATTTCGATGCCGCGCTGGCCGAGAAGACGGCGAAGGAGATCGGCGACGGCGTCCGCGTCTTTAAGGTCGACGTCACCGACACCGCAGCCGTCGAGCAGGCCCGCGATGCGACGCTGGCCGCCTTCGGCAAGATCGACATCCTCGTCAACAATGCCGGCGTCGCCGGCGTCAACAAGCCGGTCTGGGAGACCGACCTCGAGGAATGGCGCAAGGTGCTGCGCATCAACCTCGACGGTCCTTTCATCTGCTGCAAGGCCATCGTGCCTACGATGCTCAAGCAGACATACGGGCGCATCGTGAACATCGCCTCCATCGCCGGCAAGGAAGGCAATCCGAACGCCGCGCACTATTCGGCGTCCAAGGCCGGTGTGATCGCACTGACGAAATCGCTCGGCAAGGAGCTCGCCGCCCACGACATCCTCGTCAACGCGGTGACACCGGCGGCGGCGAAGACCGCGATCTTCGATCAGATGACGCAGCAGCATATCGACTTCATGCTGTCGAAGATCCCGAAGGGGCGCTTCGTGCTGGTGGAAGAGCTGGCCGCGATGGTGGCCTGGCTCGCATCCGAGGACTGCGCGTTCTCCACCGGCGCGGTCTTCGATATCTCGGGCGGTCGCGCAACTTATTGAGGACATCATGATCCGGGAAGGCGGATGCCTCTGCGGCGCGGTGCGGTTCAAGGCGGAGGGCGAACCGCTCAACGTCCGCATCTGCCATTGCCGCATCTGTCAGAAGGCAATGGGCTCGCCCTACTTCGCCCGCGCGCAATTCGACCAGCGCGCGCTCAGCGTCGAGGGCGACACCGCCCGCTTCGCCTCCTCCGAGAACATCGACCGCGTGTTCTGCAAGCGGTGCGGCACGCGGCTGTTCGCGTGGCGCCGCAACGGTACGCTCGCCGGCGTCGCGCTGGCCACGTTCGATGATCGCAACGCCTTCGCGCCCACCGAGCACATCTCGGTCTCGGAAAAGCTTGCCTGGCTGAAGCTCGACGACGGCCTGACGCAATATCAGACGACGATCCCGGCTTGATGTCAGGCCTGGTTTGAAGCGGATGCGCTCACCGCCTGAGCACGCTGGTCCGTCGTCCCAATCCATATCCCGACAAACACCGCGACGATGCCGGCCGCCAGATTCCAGCTTAGCGGCTCGTGCAGCAAATAGGCGCCAACCAGCGATGCCGTTATCGGATTGACCGTCACCGAGATCGCGACACGCGTCGGCGTGGTCCGCTCCAGCGCGAAGGCCCAGAGATAAAAGGTCAGCGCGGCTCCGAAGGCCCCGAGATAGAGCGCTGCGAGCCATTGCGGTGTGCCGAAGCCGGTCACCGGCACAAAACTGCTGCGCACATATGAGAGCAGGATGAGGCAAGTCGCGCCTGCCGCCATGCTCATCGTCGTGAAGGCGATCGGGCTGGAACGCCGGATCAGCGGCTTTGACCAGATACCGTAAAGTGCCATACACACGGCCGCAGCGATCATCAACAGATCGCCCCGCCAGGCGCCCGACGGCGCCGAAGCCAAGTCGAAGAGAAGCGCAAGGGCGACGCCAAACGTCGCAATTACGACACCGATCGACTTGCGCCAAGTGAGCGATTCGGCGCCGAGCGCAGCCCCCATCACGAGCGAGAGCAGAGGCAGCGTCGACAAACCGAGCGCGCCGCGCGCGGCGGTCGTAAATATCAGCGATGCATTGAACAGGATCGGGAACAGGGCGAAGAACAAAAGGCCAAGCCCGATCGCGGCGATCCGGTCCCCTCGCCCCGGCCAGCAGTCTCCGCGCAGCAACGTCAGCGGCAGCAGCAGGAGAAAGCCGATGCCGAACCTGAACGAGCCGATCGCGAGCGGATCGAGCATATTCACGAGATAGCGCGTGGCGCCGATCGAGGTGCCGCCGAGGCCGCTCGACAGCACGGCAGCCAAAACGCCGGAGATCTCGGTCACGATTGCTCCCATCAATGCTTCGAACGCAGCATAAGAGGCGCGCCGAATTGGGGAATGGATTTTCCGTCATGCTGGGATAACGTTACGTCATGACCACACCAGATCTCGATCCCAGTCTGCTGAAAGCATTTCTCGCGGTCACCGAGCATCGTTCGTTCACCCGCGCGGCCCACGTCCTCAACCGGACCCAATCGGCGGTGAGCGTTCAAATCAGGCGCTTAGAGGAGCGGCTCGGCACAAGATTGTTTCAGCGCACCAGGGCCGGCATCCTGCCGACCGCGGCAGGCGAAGAGTTGCGCGCCTATGCGCAGCGCATTCTCGCGCTCAACGCGGAGGCGGTCGGGGCGCTTCGCGCACGCAAGGCCGAAGCCGTGGTCCGCCTCGGCGTGATGGACGACTACGGCACCATCGTCATTCCGCCCCTGCTGACGAGCTTTGCCAAGCATCACCCACTGGTCCGGATTGAGATCGAGACGGGACTGACCGCGACGATGCCGGCGCGGCTCGGCGATGCCTACGATCTCGTCATCGCCATGCATCCGCAAGGATGTGGCGACGGCGAGCTCTTGAGGCGTGAGCAGGCGGTCTGGGCGGCTGCCTCATCCTATCGCGCCGCGGCGCATAATCCCCTGTCCGTGGCACTCTACCCGCCAGGGTGTCTGTTCCGGCAATGGGCTGCGGAGGCGCTCGACGCCGCTGGCGTGCCCTGGCGCCTGGCCTATGTTAGCCGGACGCTCGCAGCAGTCGAGACGATTGCGGCTCAAGGCCTCGCGGTGACGGTGGTGAAAGCAGGGACCTTGCCGGCGAGCCTTCGCGTGCTGTCCGATCGTGACGGCATGCCGCCATTGCCGCCGGCGGAAATTCGCCTTCACCGTGCGCGCCACCTATCATCCGCAAGCGGCCTTCTCGCGGACCATTTGCAACGGGGAATTTCGGAATTGAGCGCCATATAGCGGTAGATTGTGAAGGGTTGTGGCCCTATACGGCGTGCTTTGGGAGGCGCGCGGGCAGAAGCCGAAACGGATGAGCTGGTGAACATTTCTTTTTATGATCCATCCGTCTGGGTAATGCCGGTGCTGCTCGCCATCACCTTCCATGAGGCTGCGCACGCCTTCGTCGCGCATCAGCTCGGGGACAACACAGCCTCGCAGCTCGGTCGCGTCAGCTTCAATCCGCTCCGCCACATCGACCCGTTCGGGACCCTGATCCTGCCGGCGATGCTGCTGTTTGCGCATTCGCCGTTCCTGTTCGGCTACGCCAAGCCGGTGCCGGTCAATTTCCGCAAGCTGAACAACCCCCGGCTCGGCATGGTCTGGGTGGCGCTGGCCGGGCCCGTCACCAACATCCTGCTGGCGCTCGCCGCCGCCCTCGCCTTTCATGCCCTGCCACTGGTGCCCGCGAGCTCGGCGAAATGGGTTGCGGACAACCTCAAGAATGCCCTCGTGATCAACGCGATCCTGGCGGTGTTCAACATGATGCCGATCCCACCGCTTGACGGGGGTCGGGTCGCGGTCGGGCTGTTGCCGCAGCGGCTTGCCTTGCCGCTGGCCCGGCTTGAGCCAGTCGGGATGCTGATCCTGATCGGCCTCCTCATCCTGCTGCCGCTGGCGGGTTCGCAGTTCGGTCTAAATCTTGATGTTATTTCAGCAATACTGCGAACGTTGACCGGTTATGTGATTCAGGCTGTTCTGTTCCTGACCGGCAATGTTTAGTTGAACAGCGACACCCGAACACAAGCCGAAAGGCCAGAGGCCGACTTGGTCAAAGCTGCCGATATGCTGATCGCGCGACGCGCCGACACCCGCGCCCGCGCCGATTTTGCCACATGGAAGATGATGGCCAAGCTCAACGGGGCGTCCGCGCTGCCTGCGGAAGCCCAGGAGTTCCTCGCGAGCTACAAGAAACTGCTGGCGGAGATGAGCGAGGGCGAAGCGACCGAGGCCACCATCGGCGCGATCTACAAGGCCTACTATGCCGAGATGGGCGGCGCGGGAACGCCGCCTGACGTCCGCCCCCGTCCGCCTGAAACGGCGGCGGACAATGTTACCGTCTTCCGCCGCCCGACACCCAAGCCGAAGAAGGCCGCCGCCTTCGGGGCGACGGCATTCGCCGGAACCCAGAAACGGCCGCTGCCGGTGGCGCTGATCTTTGCCTGTCTGGTCGTGGTGTATGTCGGGATCCGGCTCTACTGGCGCTGAGCCGTCTTCTTCTTTTTCTTGGCGTCCGGTGGCGTGAAAATGATGTCCACGGTGCGCTCGAACCGGTCCTCTGTCAGCCCGGCGGGCGGCTGCGGAATGGGATCGGATTTACGGACAATCGAGACTGCCGCCGCATCGTAAGCCGCGTCCCCGGACGACTCAACGACATCGACCGAAAGCACGTTTCCTCTGCGGTTGATCGCAAAGCTCACTTTGACCTTCTGGTTATGGGGCTCCTTGCCCTCCGGATTGACCTTGTGGGCCGCCAGATGCGCGCTGATCTTGCGGTTCCAGTCCGCGGTAATCTTCAGGATGTCCTTGCCAAGCCCAAGCACCGGCGCCAGGGCCTTCTCAGCCTCGCGCGCGTCTTCATCGAGTGTCTGCCGCGCGGTCGCAACCGACTTCGGCGAGGCCTCGGCAGCGGGAGTTTCGACCGCTGCGATTTTCGGATCCTCGTCCTGCGGCTTCTTCGAGATGTTCTCCGCAACGACTCGATCGGGATCGTCGACCTGTTGCGACTGATCCTTTGGCAGCTCGGTTTCCTTGGTCTCGGCCTTCTGCTCGGGAAGCGCCTGCTGCTCCTGCATCGCTTCGCTGTCAGGCCCGGGCGGAAGGTCGGTATCGGGTGCCTTTGGCGAGGCCATCTCGACGGCGAACTCGGCGCCGGCCGCACCCAGACCATCGTCGCCGTCATCGGCTTGCAGGTGTGCGAGCGCGAGCGCCGCACCACCCAGATGAAGCGCGAGCGCCGCCACCGCCGCCAAGACCCAAAGCTTCCTGGATGGTCTGGGTTCGTTCGACATAGTGCGCCTCTAAGGCTGAGCGGCGCCTGCCGAGGGCGCCCCCGGAGCGCCTTCCAGCGCGACCAGCTTCACCCGCGTATAGCCGCCTGAGCGCAAGAGCTCCATGACACCCATCAACTCGCCATAGGGCACCGAGCGATCAGCACGCAGGAAGACATATTTGTCTTTGCTCATGTCGGACAAACCGTTGAGGGTGCCGATCAGCTCGGCGCGGTGGACCGGGTTCTCTCCGATCGCAAGCGTCAAATCGGGCTTGATGCTGAGATAAGTCGGCTTGTCCGGCTTCTTCTGCGGCGTCGCGCTCGACGTCGGCAGATCGATCGGCAGGTCGACGGTCGAGAGCGGCGCTGCGACCATAAAGATGATCAGCAGCACCAGAATGACGTCGATGAACGGCGTGACGTTGATGTCATGCGTTTCCGAGAAATCGTCGTCTTCGCCGTCGTTGTCTGCGAGCGAAACGCCCATGGTTCACTCCGCTGCGCGCGAATGCACGCTGCCGTGGCTGCGATCGAGATCGCGCGAGAGCAGCCGCCCCGCAGCGCCCGAGGCGCGGCTGACGAGCTCGAGATAGCCTTTCGTCACGCGCGCGAAATGGTTGTAGATGATGACGGCGGGGATCGCGGCGACGAGACCGATTGCGGTGGCGAGCAGCGCCTCGGCGATGCCGGGCGCGACCACGGCGAGGTTCGTGGTCTGCGACTTCGAGATGCCGATGAAGCTGTTCATGATGCCCCAGACCGTGCCGAACAGGCCGACGAAGGGCGAGGTCGAGCCGATGGTGGCGAGCACACCCATGCCGATGCGGATGCGGCGCTGTTCCGCGCGCACGATCTCGGCAAAGCTCGAAGCGGCGCGTTCCTTGATGCCGGCATCGCTGGACAGGCCGGCCGACATCCGCGCCTCACGCAGCGCCGCCGTCAGGAAGGATGGCAGGATGCCCTCCTTAGTGCCGAGCGCCATCTGGGCTTCCGCGAGCGAGCGCGCCTCGGCGGTCTTCTTCAGCGCCGACCGCAGCTTGGTGGAAGCAACCGACAGCTCGATCGACTTTGCGATGAAGACGGTCCAAGTCACCAGCGAAGCAAAGGCGAGCCCGATCATCACCGCCTTCACGATGACGTCCGCCGACATGAACATCACCCAGGGCGACAATTCCTTCATGGCCGGCGCGATGGCGGCCGCTGCATCGGGCTTGGCGGTCGTCGAAGCGGCAGTCGCGGGGGGCGCCGTCGCAGCAGCGGGCGCGGTTGCGGTCGAAGCCGAAGGTGCCGGGGCCGCAGGTGCGGTATCCGCTGGCAGCGCACCGACCGGGGCCGGCTGGGCCGTCGACTGCGCCGGCGCCGGCGGGGTTTGTATCTGGGCGGAAGCAGGAGATGCGAGCCAGGCGGCCGCCAGCATCGCGGCGGCGGCAAGGCTTGCTTGGAAGGTCATGATCTTCATACTTCGGCCCAGTAGCGAATGAGGTTGTGATAGATACCCGTCAATTTGACCGTTTCGGGATCGTCACGCCCGAGCCGTTCCACCAGCGCCTGAATCGCGGTGTCGAGGTCAAAGATCATGCTTCGGGCTTGATCGTCCCGTACCATGCTCTGAAGCCAGAAGAAAGACGCAACCCGCGTTCCCCTCGTCACCGGCGTGACCAGATGGAGGCTGCTCGAGGGATAGAGCACGCAGTCGCCGGCTGGCAACTTGACTTCGTGGGATCCGTAGGTGTCCTCGATCACAAGTTCGCCACCATCGTACTCTTCCGGCTCGGTGAGGAACAGTGTGACCGACAGGTCTGTGCGGATGCGAAGGCCGGTCAGGCGGTCGCCGCGGATCGCATTGTCGACGTGCAGGCCGAAATGGTGACCGCCGCTCGCCGCATAGCGGTTGAACAGCGGCGGGAAGATCTGGAGGGGGATTGCCGCCGCGATGAAGCGCGGGTTCGACGTCAGCGCCGCGATGATGCGGTTGCCGAGCTTGCGCGCGACTTCGCCATCCGGCGGCAATTGCTCGTTGCGCTTGACCATCGCCGACTGCGCGCCGGCGGTGGAGCGGCCGTCCTCCCAGTCGCTGGCGTCCATGATGCGGCGGAAATCCGCCACATCATCCTTGCTGAGAGCGTTTTCGATGCATGTCAGCATGAAACTCGTTGTTGCTCCATCAGTAACGCGCGGAGAGCACCACATAGGCGGCACGGCCCGGTGCTTCCAGCACGAACGGCGCTGCGCTTTGGTACAGCGCGTCGTAGTAGCGCTTGTCGAAGATGTTGTTCACGAACAGTTTGAGCTTCCAGTGCTGATCGAGCTTCGCCTCCGCGAACGCGTCAAAGCGCCAGTAGCTCGGCAGCGACGTACCCTGATTGGCCGCGAGCAAAGTGCCGCCATAGATTTTCGAGCGGTATACCGCCTGCCCGCCCAGTTCCCAGGTGTCGTTGAGCTGATATTTCGACAGCAAGCTGAACGACTCGTGCGCGATATTGGCGAGCGGACGCCCGACATTGGTCGGATACAGCGTCCTGTTGGCCGACGGCGCCAGCGACTGTGTCACTTCCGACTGCATCAGCACGAGACCGCCGAACACACTCCATTTGTCTGTGATCTTGCCACCGACGCCGAGATCGATGCCGCGGATGCGATAGGCGGCACCGGCCGTGATGCACGATATGTTGCCGGTCGTTCCGGTCGGATAGACACATCCCAAGGGGGCAGCAACGGCCGCGCTGCCAACATTCTGTGACTCGCGGGCGTTCTCTTTCGTCGTCTGGAACAGCGCGGCGGTCAGCAGCAGATGACGGTCGAACAGCTCCCATTTGGTGCCGAGTTCGATGGCCTTGTTTTTCTCAGGGCCGAATATCTGCGTGTTTCCGCCCGGCAGGGTCGGATTGAGGCCGCCGTACGCTGTGCTGGTACCGTCGAACTCGGCACCGACTGGATTCGCAGAAGTCGCATACGCCACATAGACGCTGCCGTTCGGCAACGGCTTGAGCGTAAGCCCGAGATTGAAGTTGGGAATCAGGAATTCCGCCGACTGCTGACCGAACGCGCCGTTCGCAGCATAGCCGGTGGTCTTGATACTGTAATCGTCGTAGCGAAAACCGCCATTGAGGATCAGGAGGTCATGGTAGTTCGCACTATCCATGACGTAGCCGCTGACCGTGTCGATGCCGATCTTGGTCGGCAGACCCGAAAGCGAGGGAATTCCAAACGGAAGATACGTATTCTGAGGAAAGAAGACGCTGGTGTTGGTCGGCGAGCCGGATGGGCTGGAGGGAATGCCGGTGGCCTCCGAGGTCAGCCCAAGATACCTGTCGATCGAGGACCGCTCACGATCGACTTCGACGCCCGCAAGCGCAGTATGCTTGAACCCCGCGCCGTCCAGGAACTTGTAAGTCGCCTCGGTCTGGTTGGCGAGCACGTCGGTGATCTGAAAACGGCTCTGGGGATTGGACGTCAAGGTCGACGCCGAGAGCGGGTCCTTCAGCGAAGGCGCTTCCGGCAGCGTTCCGATGTAATTCTGCGTCGAACGCGACGCGCGAAACTTGTTGCTGATCATCAGATCGGGGGTGATCTGCACCTCGGCATTGATCGTGCCGATGTCCTGGCCGGTCCGGAAGAAGTCGCGATTGACGAAGCCGTACCAGTTCTTGCGGCTCGCTCCGAAATCCGGGAACGGACCGCCAGCGGTGGACGCGGTGCTCGGCCGATAATAGGGCACGCCGAAGTCCGGAAGACCGGTCAGTTCAGTGTGGATGTAGTTGCCGGTGACCCTGATCGTATCGGTCGGCTTCCAAGTCGTGGCGACGAAGGCGCCGTTCCGGTTGTCGGTGACATAGTCGCGGCCTGCGACATTGGCGTCCTGAAACAAGCCGCCGACACGTACGGCGAGCGTCGGGTCGATCACCTGGTTGACATCGAGCGTGACACGCTTGGTCTGGTCGGTCCCGAACGTCGAGTCCATGTTGTAGAAGCTCGCCCCGGTCGTCGCCTGCTTGGTGACGATGTTGATCGCACCACCGGCGACACCGCGGCCGGAAAAAGTCGAGCCCGGACCACGCAGGATCTCGACCTGTTCGGTGAAGAAGTTCTCACGCACGCTGACGCCGGAATCGCGCACGCCATCGATGAAGATGTCGTTGCGCGCGTCAAAGCCGCGGATGAAGAAGCGGTCGCCGAACGCATTGCCGCCCTCGCCCGAGCCCAGCGTCACGCCAGCCGTGCTGAGAATGGCCTGCTTCAGCGTCGTGGCGTTCTTGTCCTCGAGGACTTCCTTGCTGAGAACGGTGATCGACTTCGGCGTATCGACCAGCTTCTCCGGAAATTTGCCGCCAGCCTGGACGTGGTCGACCTTGTAGGGCGCGGCCGGGTCGGCATAGGGATTGGCGTCGGCTGGGCCGGACGGTGTGGTGGGAGCCGTCTGCTCGGCCTGCTGCCGCTGCGCGGCGCGGCGAAGCGCGTTACGGGCTCGGACCTGCTCCGGCGAAGGCTTCGAGGCCACCGGACGCGGACGTTGGACCGGAGCATCGACTGTCACCGGCGGCAGGTTCGACTGCTGTGCTTCTGCGCCGCTCGACACCGACGCCACCGCAATCAAGCTCGCGACTGCCGAAACCTTCTTGCCGGAAATGCCAGCGGACTTCTCATCCATCGAGTTGAACGCTACGACCGAACGCAACGACCTCGGTGCGACCACCTGCCCCATTACCAAACGCCCCATCTTCCTGTTCGCTCATTCACTTCGATGAACGATGGGCTGTGGTATCGGCCACAAAATAGCGGGTCAATGCGAGCACGCCGCGAGAACGCTTGAATAGGTCCAGATCAAAACGATTCTAAACTGCCGTTTGAAATCATTCTAAACAAAGATTGGAGTCGTTCTAAAACGAGCGCGAAATCGGCGTCGTGCTCGTGGCATCAGTCGCTGCTCGGCGGCTTCATCAGCGAGAACAATTCGTCGACAGTTTTCTGCGCGACCGCACGCACACGATCGGTGTTGTCCATCCCCGCGATGTTGACGCCGTTGACGACGGCTTTGATCTCGTCGCGGAAGTCGGTGAGAAAGCGCAAGGGATCGCGCTGCTCGTTGGCGACGCGCGCGATCAGCCCCGTGATCAGAATCTGACACGCGATCAGCTTACCGTTCAATTCGTCCATCCCTGCGCTCCATTCGTGGCGGCGCCGATATGACCGATGCTGATTTTCCTGACAACCGAAACGGCCTGCGCGCGATTTAGAACCGTTCTCGTGACCCGCGCGACCTGGAGGCTTTCCGCGGTGTCCCGCAGCGCCACACACACGGCGTCCGGGCATTGGATAACGTTCGCACGCGGATCGTTCGCGCCGAAAAAATGCAGCATTGCACCCCAACGCGCCAGACTGCTGCATGCGGTGCAAAGCTTTCCAATTGTTTAGGATTCTCGACCGATAGTGCTGTTTACACTTAAACTTGGCGTGTATTATACAAGCGCGCTGGAACCCTATGATTGCCCCATAATTCGTAGCTTGGGGGCACGAGAGCCGCCGAGCCGATATGAAAAAAACACGGCCGATCCTCTGGATTCTGATCATCGCGGCCGTGGGCTCCGCGAGTTACTATGGTTGGCAGAAATTCGGCTCGCCTGGGGCCGGAAAGACCCAGACAGCCCAGAAAGCTCCGCCCCGGCCGCAGCCCGTCCCGGTCAGCGTTGCCCCGGTCCAGAAGACCGACTTTCCGGTCTATCTGACCGGTCTCGGCACGGTTCAGGGCTTCAACACTGTCCAAGTCCGCAGCCGGGTGGATGGTCAGATCGACAAGCTCGCCTTCCGCGAAGGCCAGATCGTCCAGCAGGGCGAGCTTCTGGTCTCGATCGATCCCCGTCCCTATCAAGCTGCGCTCGATCAGGCCAAGGCCAAGAAGGCGCAGGACGAGGCGAACCTCGCCAACGCCAATCTCGAACTCCAGCGCGCCATGAGGCTCGGTGAATTCGCGACCGCACAGCGGGTGGATACCCAGCGCTCCACCGTCGCCCAGCTCACCGCCCAGATCGCCGCCGACGACGCGGCGATCGCCAACGCCCAGACCCAGCTCGACTACACGCAGATCAAGTCGCCGATCACAGGCGTCGCAGGGCTGCGCCAGGTCGACATTGGCAACATCGTCAACGCATCGACGCAGACCGGCATCGTCACGATCTCGCAGGTCGAGCCGATCGCCGTGATCTTCACGGCACCGGAAGACCAGCTTCCCTATATCAGCGAAGGCCAGAGGGCCGGCGCGCTCAAGGTGATCGCCTTCACCACCGACGGCAAGAAGACGCTGGCGGAAGGCAAGCTCGCCGTCATCAACAACCAGGTCGACACGAGCAGCGGGACTATTCGGCTCAAGGCGGTGTTCGACAATAAGGACCACTCGCTGTGGCCGGGCCAGTCGGTTTCGACGCGTCTTTTGGTGCGGACGCTGAGGGATGCGACCGTCGTTCCCGATGATGCAGTCCAGCATTCGACCAACGGCCTGTACGCCTATACCGTCAATCAGGACGACAAGGCCGAAGTGCACAAGATCAAGGTCAGCTATGGCATCGATGGCCGTTCGGTCATCGATGAAGGCCTCACGCCCGGGCAGCAGGTCATCACCGGCGGTCAGTTCAAGGTGCAGCCTGGAACCCTCGTCTCGACAGCGGTGGCGAGCTCGGATCCGGCCCAGAACAAGGTGCGACAGGAATGACCGAGGGCGGGATTTCGGCACTCTTCATCCGTTATCCCATCGGCACCTCGCTGCTGATGGCCGGCATTCTCTTCGTCGGCCTCGTCGCCTACCCCCTGCTGCCGGTTGCGCCGCTGCCGCAGGTGGACTTCCCGACCATCCAGGTCACCGCCAACTTGCCGGGCGGCAGCCCCGAGACGATGGCCTCGTCGGTGGCGCAACCGCTCGAGCGGCAATTCGCCCAAATTCCCGGCATCGCCCAGATGACCTCGACGAGCTATCTGGGCACGGCGTCGATCACCATCCAGTTCGACCTCAATCGTAGCATCGACGGCGCCGCCAATGACGTTCAGGGGGCGATCAACGCCGCCAGCGGCCAGCTGCCGAAGAACCTGCCCTCGCCGCCGACCTACCGTAAGGTCAACCCGGCGGACGCCCCGATCCTGCTGTTGTCGGCCACCTCCGAGACACTGCCGCTGACCAGCGTCAGCGACGCCGTCGACGCCCAGCTCGCCCAGCAAATCAGCCAGCTCTCCGGCGTCGCGCAGGTCTTCATCGGCGGCCAGCAGAAGCCGTCCATCCGCATTCAGATCGACCCGGCGAAGCTCGTCGCCAAGGGCCTGTCGATGGAGGACGTCCGCAGCCAGATCGCCATCACCACCGTCGACAGCCCGAAGGGCAATATCGACGGGCCCAAGCGCGCCTACACGATCTACGCCAACGACCAGCTCACCCACGCCAAGGACTGGAACGACGTCATCATCGCCTATCGCAATGGCGGCCCCTTGCGAATCCGCGATATCGGCCAGGCGGTCAGCGGCGCCGAAGACGCCAAGCAGGCGGCCTGGGCCAACGGCAAACGCGGCGTGTTCCTGGTGATCTTCAAGCAGCCCGGTGCCAACGTCATCGAGACTGTCGACCGCATCAAGGCCACCCTACCCAGGCTGGTGGCCGCTATTCCGCCCGCTATCAAGATCGAGCTGATCAGTGACCGCACCACGACGATCCGTGCCGCGGTCGAGGACGTCCAGTTTACGCTGCTGCTGACCATTGCGCTCGTGGTCATGGTCATCTTCATCTTCCTGCGCAGCTTCTGGGCCACCGTCATTCCCACGGTGACGGTACCATTGGCATTATTGGGCGCGTGCGCCTTGATGTGGGTGGTCGGCTATTCGCTGGACAATCTGTCGCTGATGGCGCTCACCATCGCGGTCGGATTCGTGGTCGACGACGCCATTGTGATGCTCGAGAACATCACCCGCTATATCGAGGAAGGCGATTCCCCGCTCGCGGCGGCCTTCAAGGGCTCCAAGGAAATCGGTTTCACCATCGTCTCGATCAGCATCTCGCTGGTCGCGGTGCTGATCCCCCTGCTGCTGATGGGAGGCATCATCGGGCGCCTGTTCCGCGAATTCGCCGTAGTGCTGGCGATGACGATCTTCGTCTCGATGTTCGTGTCGCTGACGCTGACGCCGATGATGGCCTCGCGCTTCCTGCGCGCGCATGGGGAGGTGACCCACGGCAAGTTCTACCAATGGAGTGAGCGCGCCTTCGACGGCATGTTGCGCGGCTACGAATATGTGCTCGACCACGCTCTGGCCTGGCGCCGCACCACGCTCGCGATCTTCTTCGCCACGCTCGGATTGTCGATTTACCTGTTCATTCTGATCCCGAAGGGCTTCTTCCCGCAACAGGACGTCGGCCTGATCACGGCCACGTCCGAAGCCTCGCAGGACATTTCTTTTAAGGAGATGCTCAGACGCCAGGAGCAGCTCGGCAAGATCATCATGGCCGATCCCGACGTTGCGAGCGTCGCCATGGCGATCGGCGGCAGCGGACGCGCCGGCAACAATGGCGCCCTGTACATCACACTGAAGCCTCGCGATATGCGTGAGGCCTCGGCTCAGCAGATCATCGCGCGCCTGCGTCCGCAGTTCGACAAGGTCGAGGGCGCCCGCCTTTACATGCAAGCGGCCCAGGACGTCCGGCTCGGCGGCCGGCCGACCCGCACGCAGTTCGAGTTCACCCTGCAGGACGCCGATCTCGCCGAGCTCAACGACTGGGCACCGAAGATCCTCGCCAAAATGCAGACGCTGCCGGAGCTGCGCGACGTCGCGACGGACCAGCAGACGCAGGGCACCACGGTCCAGCTCAAGATCAACCGCGACACCGCCTCGCGCTACGGCATCCAGCCGCAGATGATCGACGACACGCTCTATGACGCCTTCGGCCAGCGGCAGGTCACGCAGTATTTCACCCAGCTCAACACCTACAAGGTGATCCTCGAGATCCTGCCCGAGATGCAGGGCGATCTCGAAAGCCTGAACAAGCTCTATTTGAAGTCGCCGCTAACCGGCGAGCAGGTGCCGCTGTCGACCTTCGCGACCTGGACCACCGATCCGGTCCGCCCGCTCTCGATCAGCCATCAGGGTCAGTTCCCGGCGATCACGATCAGCTTCAACCTCGCGCAAGGCGTCGCGCTCGGCCAGGCCACGGAAGCCGTGCAGCGGGCGATGACCGAGCTCGGCGCGCCGCCGACGTTGAATTCGAGCTTCCAGGGCACCGCGCAGGCGTTCCAGCAATCGCTCGGCACCGTGCCGCTGTTGATCCTCGCCGCGCTCGTCGTGGTCTACCTGATCCTGGGCATTCTCTACGAGAGCTATATCCATCCGATCACCATCCTGTCGACCCTGCCCTCGGCCGGCGTCGGCGCGCTCGCGATCTTGATGGCGGCCGGCTTCGACTTCAGCCTGATCGCGCTGATCGGCATCATCTTGCTGATCGGCATCGTGAAGAAGAACGGCATCATGATGGTCGACTTCGCGATCGCCGCCGAACGCGACGAACACAAGACGCCGGAGCAATCGATCCGCCAGGCCGCGCTGCTTCGCTTCCGTCCGATCATGATGACCACGATGGCCGCGCTGCTAGGCGGCGTGCCGCTGATGCTCGGCCACGGCACCGGCGCCGAGATCCGCCAGCCGCTCGGCTACGCCATGGTCGGCGGCCTGATCGTCAGCCAAGCGCTGACGCTGTTCACCACGCCGGTGGTCTATCTCTATCTCGACAAGCTCAACAACTGGTTCTCCACCTGGGGCCGTTCGGGTGACGGCGAAGGCGACGAGGCGCCCGAGCGCGGCACCGTCAAGCAAGCCGCCGAGTAAGCTTGCACCGCACCTCTCGCGACGCTACAGCGGGACCCACGGTTCACGCCAACGCGGTTTCGCCATGTCCATGCAATCCAGACTTGTCGCCCTCGCCGCGGTCTTGTTGTCGACCAGCGCTGCGTATGCCCAGCAGGGCGCCAAGAAGAATACCGCTCCTCCTGCCCCGACCGCACATCCCGCGCCTGTCCCGACGCAAGCGCAGGCGGACGGCGCTCCGGGCCAGCCCGGTTGGATCGTGCGCTGCACCAGCGCGAGCCGCGACGCGCCGCTCGAATGCGCGATGGAGCAGAACGCTGTACTGACCAAGACCGGCCAGACTGTCATCCTGATCAACATCCGCATCGCGCCCGACACCCGCACGCCGATCGCGCTGCTGCAATTGCCGCTCGGCCTCAACCTGCCCGTCGGCGCCAAGCTTCAGGTCGACGAGGGCAAGACGTTCGATCTCGAGATCCAGACCTGCGAGAACCGCGGCTGCTACGCCTCGACACCGGTCGCGCCGGATCTGCTCGCCGCCTTGCGGGCAGGCAAACAGTTGAAGGTTTCCTTCCAGAACATGGCCAAGAAAACGATCGCGATCCCGATGCCGCTCAACGACTTCGCCGCGGCCTACGACAAGATCAAGTAACTGGTACCGTCAGGTCGCGATGTCGCCGGCCCGAAGCAGCGTCGAGAAGCCGCCATAGATCATGCGCTTGCCGTCGAACGGAATGTCGGTGCTCTTGAGCCGCGGGTCCGCCATCACCTTCTTGTTGATGGCATCGCGGGTCTCCCGGTCGCGGTAGACGATCCAGGAGAAAACTACGATCTCGTCCTCCTTCGCCATGACCGCGCGCGGAAACGAGGTGAGCTCGCCATAGGGAACGTCGTCACCGATGCATTCGACATAGTCGAGCGCGCCGTGCTCCAGCCAGACCGCACAGGCGGTCGTCGCCAGCGCCTTGTAGGCCTCGATCTTGTCCTTCGGCACGGCCAGCACGAAACCATCGACATAGGGCATCACGGATCTCCTTGGGTTGTGTCACTCAAGGACGATGGGGCGCACTGCGATCCGACACGAAACGCGATTTTCAGATGAGGCAAACGGTCGCGAGCGATGGTGCCGTCAACAAATCTTGGTCCCTGCCTCGGAGAGGCCGGGGCTTAAGCCTGGGAAAAAGCGCCCGGAACTGGCTGGGGAACCTGGATTCGAACCAAGACAAACAGAGTCAGAGTCTGTTGTGCTACCGTTACACCATTCCCCAACGAAGTGCTTGCTTCAGCTAAGCTTTCTTCGGAAGCTTTGCAAGATGGGCTGAAAGTTTCGCAAATCGTCAGTTCGCAGGCCGGTCATATAGCCGGGCCGGCGTTCGCGGTCCAGTCCTTCTGTGGTCAGAACCGTACCCTGTCAAAGTGAAAAACAACCGGCTGCAGCCCCATCTCCACCGGCAGAAGTTCACGCCTCCAGGACGACCAAACGCTATGGTTGCAACGCGCTAGAAATAGGGATGCGTGCAACGCTTTTGCATCGTCTGCAGTGGGGCGACGTGAGTCTTCTAATGGGTGGGCGCCCCTTGTACGAGGAGGCGGACGCTCATGAAGTGAAGCCCGCGGAGCTCTCTCACCACCGGACCTGGTCTCACTCCGGACTTTCGCTCGGTCCTCAAAGGGCTGTGGGAAACGCGCCGAAACTGATATTCGTTACATAGCAATCTGACGACGCTAGGGAGCGCCACCGCGACAGGCGGCATAAACTCTTCACACCCCCATGCCGAGCGCCATCCAGAGCGCGGCCAGGAAGTGCGCCGCGCCGGCGCGATCTCCGGCGCCAGCTGCGTCAAGACGTGCGGATCCGCCTTGGCGCACGCTTCGCTGACAGGACGAAACCAGCCGACGCCGCCATCCGCCTGGATCTCGGTCTCGCACCTGGCGAGCTCGGTGCGCACCTGGTCGGCGATGCCGTGGAATTGCTCGAGCGATGTCGGCAGCGCCAGCGCCGCGATCGTTCATGAAGCCGCCGAGCACGCCGGCGGTAGCCCCGCCCCAGCGGCCATTGAGCACGCCAGGCGAATAGCGCAGCGCCTTGGGACGGCGCTGCACGTCATACAGGATCGGATCGCCCCGCACGTCGGGGTCGAGCGGCTGCACGTTCGGCGGCGCGGCCGCCGGCGCCGGATGCTCCTCGAGTTCGTCAGCCGGCGCGCCGGTTCGGGATGCAGCACCAGCGGCGGCGCACGCCCGAACATCGGCGGCGGCGAATTCGGCTTGCAGCGGCCGTTGTCGAGAACTCAAAATGCATCGGATCCTTGCGCCCCGGAATACCAGCCGCCCCACATCGCGCCCTGGCGACATAATGCATCGACGACGAATTGCGGCATGTTGCCCTTGGCATACAGGCCGTTTTCCTCGGCGTTCAAATGATCCGCGCACCATGCGATGGTTGTAGGCGGCGGCATATTTCGAGATGCCAGCCCCATCGATCTTTTTCTGATCGTGCTGGCAACAGTCCCAGATCTCATTCAACGCCGCGAACAACGCCGGCGCCGCCTTGCGATGAAACATGATCGATTTGACGCGCCGGGCCCTCGTAGTACATCGCAAACGGCGGCACGACCGGAACCATCTGCGGCGCGATCTCGCTATTCCCGGGATCGCCATAGAAGGCGTTTCGCGCAGCCTGCGTGTCTTTGGGCCAATTTGCCACGGCAAATTCTCCATTGAAAATGGTTGAAATGACAGGCTGTTCTACCGGAGGTCGACACCATCACGGGTTGAGGTGGTACGGCGTTACTACGTCTAAAGCCGGGGCACCAATCCAAATGTCGCCAGTTATCGACCTGATCCGGTTCGCAGCCGCGATGATGGTTTGCCTCGGCCATGCCGAGAGTATGTACGGGGGCGGGCTAACATCGCCGCCGCCGCAATGGATGCAGCAAGCCGGCGTCAACGTCTTTTTTCTTATTTCGGGCTATCTGATCTCACAGACGCTAAATCGTCGCTTAGATGATCCGACCTCTACCTTTCGAGACTACGCGATCGACAGATGGTCGCGCATCTATTCAGCGTTTTTGCCAGCACTGCTGCTCGTCGCAATGATCGACTGGCACGCCATTGATCTTGGGCGCGCGCACAGCGAAACGGTCGAGAGGTTCACGCTGAGAACATTCGCTGCAAATCTGTTCATGCTGCAGGCCCCGGACACCTCACTTCCATTTGGATCAGCAGCCCCGTTCTGGACCGTGGCCATTGAATTCTGGATCTACATGTTCGTCGGGCTTGTCGCGTTCTCACTTCGCGACGGATTCACCCCGTGGCGCATAAGCGCAATCGCGCTGTGGCGGCATCATTCCGGTCTCGTCCCTAACCGGAAACAACATGGTCCTGGTGCCATGGCTACTCGGCGCCTCGATCGCGCGAGCCGGGGTTCAAGGACCGAGTCCCCGCCCTTTTGAGCGCCGCGGTCGCAGCCGTCAGCATCTTCGCCCTCCACATACACCTTTCAACCGGCGGCGCCGTGTACACGTGGAAAGTCAACCTTCTGACGGCGGCCGCCTTCGCGGGGATCATATGGACATCCGAGCGCGTCCCCGGATTTGGTCCTTCGCGATGATATGCGGCAATCGCATGGGGCGCGAGTTGGTCCCACTCGCTCTATTTGATCCACCACTCGATCATGAGCGACTTCGCATCGGAGGTCACAGGCTCGCTTTACGCCTTACCGTGGATGGTGGCCTTTTCCGTCATGGCGTCGATCCTGTTCGCGATGATGACCGAGGTCCATCATCGCCGACTGGCGATCTGGCTAAAGCAGCAACTGCGACCGCGCACACGGACCTCGCTAAAACCGGCTACATCCGCGCCAGACCACTGAAGGCGTTCTGGGCTGCAACATTGAAGTTGTTGGCATTGGTCCCGTCATCCTGCTCATTGGCAGAGAACACGTGCAAGCCTAACAATGGCGCCGCTATGTCGATTGACGCCGCGGACACCGACACGCGGTTATAGGAATTCCACACGCCGAGAAAGCCTGCGCTTCCGCCCGACGCTGAGTCGCCGAGCATCCAGTCGAGTTGCTGCGACGCATTGCTCGCGTATTTCCGACATAGGTTCCGCGCTGCGGCGCCGGGCCGTTGGTGATCGCGGCGTTGTTAGCAGAACGCCGCCGACCATGACCAGGGCGGTGCCGGCCGACTACACCGTGTCGCTGGTCCAGTCCGGACCGCGAGACAGAGCCCGGCAGCGCAAGCGTATCGACGCGTCGCGCATTGAACGGGTCTGAGATCACCAGCGGCCGTTTGGTGCCGATCCGCTCGGCGAAACGTGCGGCGGCGGCGATTGTACCGCAGCCGAACTCGATCGCCGTCGGGCGGAGGATTTCAATGGGCGTGAAGGCGTTGGTCATCGTGTTCGATCTCATGACTTGGATGCCGAAGCGCCTGCGGCCAGCCGCTCGGCATAGTCGATGGCCTCGATCAGGCTGTGCTCGTTGGCGATGCCCTTGCCGGCAATGTCGAAGGCGGTGCCGTGATCGACGGAGGTGCGGATGATCGGCAGGCCCAGCGTGATGTTGACGCCGGAGAGCTCCTGCCAGCGGCCGGTCGCGGGATCGACCTGGAAGCCGAGCAGCTTGACCGGGATGTGGCCCTGGTCGTGATACATCGCCACCGCAGCATCGTACTGGCCGGCGCGCAGCTTGACGAAGATGGTATCGCCAGGCACGGGGCCGACGACGTCGAGACCGTCGGCGACCGCCTTGGCGATCGTCGGCGCCGAGACGTCGATGTCCTGCCGGCCGAACAGACCGCCCTCGCCGGCATGCGGGTTGAGCGCAGCGATCGCGATCTTCGGCCGTTCGATGCCGAGCCGGCGCAGCGCGCCGTCGGTGAGGTCGATCACCATGCGCAGGCGCTCCGGCGTCAGGCGCTTCGGCACGTCCTCCAGCGCGACATGGGTCGAGACATGGCTGACGCGCATGTTGCCATGGGCCAGCAGCATTACCGAGCCGCGCACGCCGGTGAGATGTGCGAGCATCTCGGTATGTCCAGGAAAATGATAGCCGGCCTTGTTGAGCGCTTCCTTGTTCAGCGGCGCCGTGACGATGGCCGCGGTGCGGCCCGCCTGCGTCAGGCGCACGCCCTGCTCGATCGCCTTGTAGGCAAAGCGGCCGCCGTCGGCGCTGAGCACGCCGGGCCTGATCGGGTTGCCCTCGACGTCGGCCTGAAGAAAACAGAGATTGGGCCAGTCGGCGTTCTCGACACTGACTTCGGGAATGACGACATTGGCGCCGAGTGCCGCTCTCGCGCCCTCAAGCGCCGCGCCGCTGCCGATGATCAGCAGGCGCAGATCGCCTTTCGTGATCCGGTCCTTCAGCCCGACGCAAGCCTTGACGATGATCTCTGGCCCGATCCCGGCGGGATCACCCATGGTGATGGCAAGATGACTAGAGGTCATGTCGGGCTCCCCATATTGAGCAAATGATTGTCCCGGAGTAGATCGCGCCAGAGCTCGCTTGGTCCGAATGCACCGGATTTCGAGATCACGTCGACGCCGGCCCACCGGCCGCCCTGCAAGATCGAGCGCGGCAGTCCCGGCACGATACGTCCCGTGACCTGGAGCGCATGCGCGCCAAGGGCAACGCACGCCGCCTTCAGGGTCTCGCCGCCGGCAACGATCAGCGTGCCCGGAGGTTCGAGCGCCGCGATCAGTGCCGTCATTTCGCGCGCAATCCGCCGCGCCGCCTCTGGGCGGGCCAGGCCTTCGGCGAGAGCGAATTTGACCAGGGCCACGCCGTCATCGGCAAGCTTGCGCCGGACAGGCGCCGCGCTCTCGCCTTCGGCAAGTGCGATAGTTGCCGCGCCGCACGCGGCCAGCTGAGACGCAGTCGCGGCCTGATCCGAGCCGAATAGCCCCAGCACCGGCAACTTCAATTGGCCCGGCGCCTCGGCGCGATGGCTGCGGGCGAGCGCGCCTGCGAGCCCACCGCTTCCGCACCACAGCACAGGCCCTGGCATCCGCCGTCCCATCTCGACGATACGATCGAGGTCGATATCACTTTCGGCATCGAAAACCTGAACGCCACCCTGCGATAGGGTATCGGTCCCGCCCTGCCGCGCCTCGATGCCTTCCTGCCGCAGCTCGGTCAGGAGATTGTCGCCGACGCGATGCCACTCGCCTTGTAGCGTGCGCGCGAATTGCTGGCCGTCCACGGTGCGGCGCCCCTGATAGTCGAAGGCGGGCGCGACTACGCAAGACGCCCAATCGCCGCTGTGCAGGCAGGCGCCGAGCTCGGCCGCCCACGCGCCACGAAGCAGACTATCGAGCTTCTTGTAGGCGATCGTCGGCCCACGGAGCTGCGGCGCCAGTCGTCCAACGATCTCGACGCTCTCGGCTTTCGACCGCTCGCGGGTACCGCTATCGATCGCGAGGCTCCGACTGTTCGGCACTGCAGGCACAGGTGGCCAGGTGACGTCGAACGGCCCGCACAGACCGACGAACTCCGCCGCGGTGTCGAGTGCACCGGAGAGATCGTCGGCAAGCAGGCGGACGCTTGTCATCGTCGCGCGCCTCCGGCACTAAAGATCTTGCCCGAATTGATCAGTCCATTCGGGTCGAGCAAGCGCTTGATATCACGTATCAGCTCGATGTCGAGGGGATCAGTAACGCGAGCGAGGCGGCCGCAATTGGTGATGCCAATGCCGTGCTCGGCACTGATGGCTCCGCCCTGCGCGGCGGTCTCGTCGTCGACGATCTCGTTGATCTCCGCCACCAGCGCGGCCGTGGCAGCGCGATCTTGGCAACGCGCGCGGTCAATCAGGGCGATCACGTGGATGTTGCCGTCGCCGATATGGCCGTGCATCACGACGCGCGCATGCGGGACGGCGGCCTTGATCCGGGCTTCGACATTGGTCACGAAGACGTTGCCGCCGATCTGGCAGGAGCCCTCGGCACCCATACTGACGCGAGTGCTAGATGGCAATGCGGTCGAAGTCGGCAGCGATCCGGGTGTTCGGAAAAATCCCGGCTGCCTCCGCAAGGACCTCATCGTCGTCATAACGGCCCGACTGATGCGTGAGCACGAGCTGGCCGACGCCGGTTTCGGCCGCAAACGCAGCCGCATCGCGCGCAGTGAGGTGCCCATAGTCCCGCGCGGTCGATGCGTCGCGATCGAGGAACGTTGCCTCGATCACCAGCAGATCGGCGCCAGAAACGTATTTGGAGAGGTCTTCCGTCGTTTCGGTGTCGCCGATCACGATGAGCTTCCTGCCGCCGCTCGGCGGCCCCAGGACGTCTTCCGGGTCGATGATTCGATCAGCGAGCACGACTGGTCGTCCCGCAGCCAATTCTCCCCGCATCGGCCCGTCTGGAACGCCCAGCTCAGCAAGGCGCTCCGGCCGAAGACGGCGGCGGGCGGGACTCTGGAAGGCGAAGCCAAAACTGTCGGTGTCGCGATGGCGAACCGGAAAGCAGTCGATGGTGAAGGCGCCCGCGTCGATGACCTGCCCTTCGCTCAGCGGCGCGAACTCCACCGCGATCGGCGCCCTGCCCGCGCCCCACAGACTTGCGAGCAGGCGGACGACGAGGTCGAGCGTGCGCTGCCCTGCATGAACGGTCATCAGGTCGGCGCTCTGCCGCAAGCCCAGGGTTGAAAAGAGACCGGGAATGCCGAGCACGTGATCGAGATGGGCATGCGTCAGCAGGATGCGGTCGAGCCGCCGAAAGCCAGCGCCAGCGCGCAGCAACTGGCGCTGCGCGCCCTCGCCGCAATCGACCAGAATGCGCTTGCCCGCCGCCTCGACCAGGAGCGCCGGATGGTTACGCTCCGCCGACGGAACGCTGGCCGAGGTTCCGAGAAATGTCATGGCGAACATGGTCTCACGTGTCCGGTTGTGGACGGTCTCACCGCCCCCAATGCCATGCGAGCAGCAGCGCGTACAAGCCCATCGACGCGGCATAGAGCGCGGCCAGGAGTGCGTATCCTGCGATCCGGCGTCCGATCCTCGCCTTCGGCGCGATCCACCAAGCGAGCGCCTTGAAGGCGGCGGGCACCAGCCACCAGCCGAGCAGCTGGGTACTGACGAGATTGCCGACGAACAGCGACAGCCAGACCGGCACGCCGTGGCTGTCGATCAACGGCGCGCTGATGAAGTAGCCCCAGAGGTAGACCACGGGATAGAGCACCAGAAGGACGATGAGATTGCTCTTCCAGATCAGGCCAGGCCCTTGCTCCGGCGCCTTGCCGGCCGGGAACCAGAAATTGAAGCCGTAGCTCGCCCGCTTCACGCTCATGCCGGCGTTGAAGCGCGCGCCTTCCCTCAGCAGCGACTGCCGTAACGACGAGTCCAGCCATGCATTGAGGTTGGCATCCGAGTCGAACGAGAGGATGATGATCCATTCGTCGTGCAGGCCCGGAATCGGCCGCTCGATCTTGTGGCGCAAAAATCCCTTGAACTCGGCCTCCGCGGTCTGAATGCGCTGCTGCCATTTGAGGAACGCGTCCTCGAGCCCGTCCGGCACCTTGAACGAGATCACGGCAGAGACTGCGCTGTCGCGTTGCACGCCGGTGTCGGGCAGGATGTGGACATCCTCCGACCCGACGAAGAAGCGCTGCACCTCTGCGATGAGCCGCGCTCGCACATCGCTCTGAAGCCAGGCGCGCGCTGCCGCCGGGTTCGCGAAGCGCAGGATCGTGACCCAGTCGACATGCGCCGGCGGTTGCGGCGGCACCACCTCCTGGCTGAGGAAGCCGGGCCAGGCCTTGAGCACTTCACCGACCTCGCCGCTCCACCGCGCGAACGCGGCAAAGCCGTCGTCGGCAATGCGGCGCTGGATGACGAGGGCGACCGGCTGGCCCGCCGTATCAGGAGATGCGCTCATGAGCAGCCGTCCGCCTCAGCTCTTCTTGTAGAGACGCTTGCCCATCACCCAGGTCTGGTCGACGCAGCGATCGTCGCCGACCATCGTCACGGCGAAGAGCATGCTCGCAGCCTCGTCCATCGTGCGCGGCCCGCCGCCCTCGGCGATCAGCGACTGGTGCCAGGGCTGCGCGGCTTGCCCGCCGTTCGGATCGAGCGCGACGAAATCGGCCTCCTTGCCGGGCTCGAAATTGCCGAGCTTGTCGTCGATGTAGAGGCCTTCGGCACCGCCAAGCGTGATGGACCAGAAACCGCGGTACGGCGAGAGCTTGTTGCGCTCGGCTTCAGCGAGATCCTTGCGCGCCGGATCAATGCTGCCATCGAGCAGCGTGTTGTTGCACATGCCGACCTTGTAGGCATCGTCGAGCACGGAGATCATCGAGAAGCGGTTGCCGCCGCCGACATCGGTGCCGAACGACATCTTCACGCGATGCTCCGGATCGGTGGCGCGGCCAATGCGGAACAGACCGCTGCCGAGGAACAGGTTCGAGCACGGGCAGAACACCACCGCGGCACCCTTCTTCGACATGCGACGGAATTCGTTGTTCGAGAGATAGACGCCATGGCCCCCGGAGAATTTCGGACCGACGAGGTCGAACTTCTCGTACACGCCGAGATAATCCTGACAGTCCGGGTGCTCGACGAGCACGCCGCTGCATTCGGCCGGGTTCTCGGAGATGTGGGTGTTGACCCAGCAGTCCGGATGCTCATGCTTGAGGCGCTGACACGCTTTCAGCAGCTCCGGCGAGGCACCGAAGGCGAAGCGCGGGGTGATGGCATAGAGGTTGCGGCCCTTGTTGTGGTACTGCGCGATCAGCCGCTTGCTGTCGTGATAGAAGTTCTCGGGCGTGTCGACATAGTCAGCCGGCGCATTGCGATCGATGCCGGTGAGGCCCGCGATCACACGCATGTTGCGGCGGGCTGCCTCCTCGAACAGCTCCTCGGTCGACACTGGCGACGAGCTCGTGAACGCCTGGCACGTCGTGGTGCCTGAGGCCAGCAGCGCGTCGAGGAAGCGCTTCACGCCCTCGCGGGCATAGCTGCGGTCCTTGTATTTGAGCTCTTCCGGATAGATCCACATCTGCAGCCACGGCAGCAGCTGCTCGCCATAGGCGCCGAGCACCCGGGTCTGCGGCAGATGAATGTGGCCGTCGATGAAGCCCGGGACGATGATGCGGTCCTTGATATGGGTGATCTGCACGCTCGGATGCGCGGCGGCAATCTTGTCATACGGGCCGAACGCCTTGATGACGCCGTCGGTGACGACCATGAGGCCGTCCTGGTGAAAGCGCGCGGCGGCCTGCTCGTTGCCGATGTGCTTCCAGGGGTCGTCGACGAAGTCGAAGAATGTGCCGCGAATACCGACGGAGCTCATGATTTGGTCCTTCCTCTAAGTCTGTGTGGCGTGACGCGCCGAGGGCAGCGCGATTGCAGGCAGCGTGGCCCTCGCCGCTCACCGCGAAATGGCAGGGCGCGCTGATGAGGCCGCCGAACAGGCCGTGGCTGCGCTCGTCCTTGGAATTTGGCTGAACGGCACGACGCACTGCAGAATCGGCACGACCCTTCCGTTCGCGCGCCCGGCGTCGGAAGCAGGTGCAGTCATGGCTCACGCCCCTCGGTCTCCACCGGCCGCGTCTTTCGTGCCCGCAACGAGAGGCGACGATACAGGTTGCGGATCTTGACGCACGGAGCGTGCCAGAACTGTGTGTAAAAACCCTTAGGAGTTATCGTATCCATGCGGAGACTTGACCGCTGATGCCGTGGGTCGAGGGCGCAAAACAAAAAACGCGAAAACAACCCCATGCACAGTACAAATCATTGATGAATTTCAGGCCGAAGCGTTCCAGCCAGGCCATTTGACACGTCGAGGCTGGGCAAGAACTCGGGCATTTTCGTTGGTCGGTGTACGCTTTGTTCATGACGAATCGCACATTCAAGACCGGCGAGAGCCGCG
>NZ_JADPKL010000120.1:0-98757 GCF_023073935.1 Bradyrhizobium sp. 147
CCGAAAGATCCCACGGTCGGGACGAAGAGCTGGCCTGCAATCGAACAAAGAGCTGATCATAAATCTTGACACACCAAACCCCCATGTGAGCAATCCAGAGCCGTTCCGCAGAGGCAGTCTGATTGCTTCGTCGCTTCTCCTCGCAATGACGGGGTATGCCGACCAGCCCGAATGCGATAACAACTTGCGGCAACATCATCCAACCAACCACAGGAATATGAAATGACCCGCGTTCGTTGTGTCACCGAGATGGGCATGGGCGTCGATGTCCACGGCAGGGACGCCACCAAGGCGGCGAAACGTGCGGTGTCGGACGCGATCAGGCATTCGAGCCTCGGCTTTTTCCGGATGATCGGGAAGACCGCGAACGACATGTTTGTCGACGTCACGATCGCTGTGCCCAATCCGGAAGCCGTCGACAAGGAAGCCGTCGCCAAGGAGCTGCCTTACGGCACGGTGACCGTCAATGCAGTCAATGGCGGGATGGAGATTCCCTCGGCCACGGAAGTGGCCAACGACCCCATCCTCATCGCCAATGCGGCCGTGATCGTCAGCTTCGACAAGGACTAGGCCGGTGTCCGACAGCGATATGGCGCTACTCGATCGTCCGATCTGGAGCGCTCTGACGACGCGTCAGAAGCATCTGGCCGAAGGCGGCCCGCGGGCGCTGCGCTATCCCGTGGACATGACGCCATTTGCCGACATGATCGACCTGTCCGCGGCAAGCTTTGCTGCGCTCGGTGATCTCATGACGGGATCGCAAGTCGCTGCGCTGTTTACGCCGGAGCCGGTCGACGTGCCCGCCGGCTTCAAGGTCGTGCTCGCCGAGACCGGCGAGCAGATGATCGGATCGCCCGCCGACAGCCCGCTCCGCGATGCCGAGATCGTCACGCTGGGACCCACCGACGTGCCCGCCATGATGGCGCTGACAGAGCTGACCAAGCCGGGCCCATTCGCGCTGCGCACGCTCGAACTCGGAACGTTCTTCGGCATCCGTGCCGGCGGCGAGCTGGTTGCCATGGCCGGCGAGCGGATGAAGCCAGGCAATTTCACGGAAATCACGGCCGTGTGCGTGCATCCTGATCATCGCGGCCGACGCTATGCGCAGGCGCTGCTCGCGGCGGTCGCGCGGCAGATCGAGGCGCGCGGCGAAATTCCTTTCCTGCATGTATTTTCGAACAACGCGTCCGCCATCGCGCTCTATCGGCGGCAGGGCATGCGGATTCGCCGTCGCCTGCACGTGACGGCGCTGATGAAGCAGGAATGAGCTGCGCCGCGGGCTTCATATCCGGCGAATTCGCGCTATATCGTTCCCAACCATAATTTGGGGAAACACATGGACGCCAGGACACCTGATTTTTCCGCCGCGCGGACGGCGATGCAGCGCTACGTCGATCAGGAGATCATCCCCGGTGCATCCTGGGCGGTGCTGCGGGGGCGCGATGTCGTCGACCAGCAATGCGTCGGCTTTGCCGACCGCGAGGCCAACACCGCGCTTCGGCCCGACCACATTTTTCGTGCATTCTCCAACACAAAGATCTTCGTCACCTGCGCCATCATGCTGCTGGTCGAGGAAGGCCGCGTCGGGCTCGATGATCCCGTCGAGAAATTTCTGCCGCAGCTCGGCCATCGCACGGTGTTGAAGCCGGGGGCTGCGAGCCTTGCCGATGTCGAGCCGGCGAGGGGCCCGATCACGATCCGACAGCTGCTGACCCACACGTCCGGGCTCAGCTACGGCATCTTCGATCCGGGCACGGTGCTGTTCAAAGGCTACAACGAGGCGCGCGTGCTCAATCCGCTGACGCCGCTCGCCGACATGATCGACCGGCTTGCCGATCTGCCCTTGTCCTATCATCCCGGCACCGGCTGGGAATATTCGGTGGCGACCGACGTGCTCGGCCGCGTCGTCGAGGTGGTCTCCCGCCAGCAGCTCGACGCTTTCCTCAAAGCGCGCATCTTCGATCCGCTCGGCATGACCGATACCGGCTTCTATGTGCCGGAAGCGCAGCAGGGCAGGCTGGTTGCACTCTATAACGGCGCTGATGTGCTCGATCCCATGAAGCCCGGCCTCACGCGGGCCGACCATCTGCCTTATCCGCAGGCCTATCGGCGGCCGTTGCCGCGGCTGTCCGGCGGCGGCGGTCTGGTCTCGACCTTGCCCGACATGCTGGCGCTGGTGCGCGCGTTGCTGCCCGGTTCTGATGCGCTGCTGAAGCCGGAGACGCTGCGGCAGATGACGACGAACCAGTTGCCCGCTGGCCAGACCATCCGCTTCGCCAATCTCGGGCCCATCCCCGGCAAGGGGTTCGGCCTCGGTGGCGCCGTCACCTTCGCGCCGACGCCGTTCGATCCCCCGAACTCGACCGGTGAATTCCAGTGGGGCGGCCTTGCAGGCACCCATTGGTGGATCTGCCCTGACGCCAACACCGCCGGCGTGCTGATGGCCCAGCGTTACATGGGGTTCTGGAATCCCTTCTTCTTCGAGTTCAAGCGCCTGGCGTATCAGGCGGCCGGAGGCTGATCCCGAAAAAATCTTCCGACCCTGCGAATCCTTTTTGGGGATCGCGCCCTCTTGATGGTCGAGACGATCAGTCTCGGTCCATATCGGAGGATGTGATGGGATTTTATAGGAAGAACATCGGCGGTCCGCATCAGGCGGTGCGGGTCGTCTTGGGCCTCGCGATCGCGGTCGCAGCGCTGGTCTATCTCGCTGGCACCGCGGCGTGGCTGGTCGCGCTCGGCGGAGCGGGCTTTGCAGTGACCGGCCTCGTCGGCTACTGCCCGATGTGCGCGATGGCTGGTATCGGCAAGGGAGGGGTGTCGTGAGCGCGGCTACGATCTCGCCAAATTTGTTCGAGGCCGCACGGCTCGGCGATCCCCAGGCGATCGCCTCTTTGCTGGAGAGGGCACAGCCCGACATCCGCCGCTATGCGCGGGCGACCTGCCGCAGCTCGGCGGATGCTGAGGATGCAGCGCAGGAAGCGATGTGGATCCTGTTCCGGCACGTCGGGACGATCCGCTCGCTGCTGGCGTTTTCGGCTTGGCTGTTCAGCGTGGTCCGCCGCGAATGCCTGCGACTTGCACGCAAGACAGGCCTTGCCCCAGCGGTGGACGACAGCGAGATGGAGGCGGCACTTCTGGCCCGCCCGGAAGCCGATCTGAGGCTTGATGTGGCCGCCGCCTTCGAGGCGCTGCCGCCGCATTATCGCGACGTCGCGCTGATGCGCGACATCAAGGAGATGACCATCGACGAGATCGCCGCCGCGCTCAGGGCCTCCAGGCAGACCGTGAAGGCCCGCCTGCATCGCGCCCGCGCCCTGATGCGCGAATATTTGACGAGATGAGACACGGCGCAAAGCCTGTTCGCACCGCACCGGACAGGGTGCAAAAGGGTTGCGAGTGGGGGCCTACCCCCACTCGCGGTTTGCGTCAGTCCTTCCACGGATCGAACTCGCCTTCGCCGGCCATGGCGACGGCGAACGGCCGCAGCGTGTGCAGCACCCGCACGGTGCCGGCGTGCTGCGCCAGCACGTCCGGCAGGCGGCGATAGGCCATCGGGCTCTCATCGAGGTCGGCACCAACAAGGGTGACTCCGCGCTCGCTCAGCCATCGGTCCATCTCCGCGCGCGAGAAGCGCCGCTTCGCCTCCCTTCGTCCGAACAGGCGGCCGGCGCCGTGCACGGTCGAGTACAGCGAGGCCTTGGCTTCGGGGCTGTCGACGCCCTCGAGGATGACGGCGTCATCACCCATCGAACCGCCGACGAATCCCTTCTGGCCCGGAAACGCCGGCGTCGCGCCCTTGCGAACCACCCACAAATCACGGCCGTCGTGGGTCTCGCGCCAGGCGTAGTTGTGGTGGTTGTGCACGCTCTCGGTCACGCTGCCGCCGATGATCCGGCGGACGCGCTCGACGACCCACTCGCGGCCGGCATAGGCGTAACGTCCGGCGAGCTGCATCGCCGCGATGTAGCGGCGGCCGAGCTCGGACTCCTCGTCGACCACGGCAGGCGGCACGTTCATGCCATCCTTGCCGCCGGCGGCCTTGAGATATCGCGTCGCGGAGGTGTGCCCGAGGCCGCGGCTTCCGAAGTGGACACCGACCCAAACAAAGCCTTCCTCGTCGCGCATGAGGTCGACATAGTGGTTGCCCGATCCGACCGTGCCGAGCTGGCTCACCGCCTTCTGACGGTAGGCTTCCATGTCGCTCTCGCGCCAGGCATCGCCGTCGTCGAACAGCGCGTGCTCGGCCCGCTCGGCATTGGCGCGGCCGACACCGAACGAGATCGTCTTGGCGACGTCGCGGATGATCGTGGGCACGATGTCGGCTATGTCGTCGAACCGGGTGTCGAGCTTTGCGGCCATGTTGCCGCAGCCGATGTCGAAGCCGACGCCGGAGATGCTGATCTGCTTCTCATAGGCGATGACGCCGCCGACCGGCTGGGCATACCCGAGATGGCCGTCGGCGCAGATCACGCCGGATACGACATTGCCGACCGCCATGCAGTTGCGCATCTGCGCCACGGTCGCCTCCTCATGCGGACCGAAGATCTTCAGCGGCGCATTCTGGAAGCGGGCATCCTGCGGACGCAGCTTTGCGATCTCGCTCGCGGCGGTATTGGCCTCGCGGGCGAGATGCTCCTTGCGCGCAGCGTCGCGGTACGAGCACCAGGCCGGCTGGCCGCGTCCTTCGCCGACGCGCGAGTCGGGATCGATACCGGCGGCGAGGCAGAGCTCGCGGGCGCGTTCCATGTAGGGATCGGATCGTCGCATGGCCTTGATTCCTGCTTCACTTCCTGCGCGCACCACAGAGTGGACGCGCGGCTCCCGTCGGAGATTTCGCTGGTTCCCGGCGCAGTCCCGCGTCCGGATTCGTTGTCGTTGCGCATCAATTCAACGCCGTCTTCGAGGTAGCGATCCACGCTACCAAGGCTTCGGAGAAGCGCCGCGGGCAACAAAAAACCCTCCGGAGCGGCAGGCTCGGGAGGGTCCGTGAGAAGCGGACTGCCTGCGGTTGTCAAGCAAACGCGCGTGTGAAATTGCAAGATATGGACGCAAGACATGGACGAGTGAGTGCCAACCTATCTCGGTCTCGATGGATTTCGCTTCGGCTGGGTCGCTGCCTGGATCAATGAGCGCGGCGATCATGGCTTCGATTACTCACCGGGCCTGACGCGCCTGCTCGCGATGCCGCATGCCCGTGCGATGATCGACATGCCGATCGGCTTGAATCCAAGCGGCTATCGCGCTTGCGATCTGCGGGCGCGCGAATTGATCGGCCCTGCCGTGTTCCTCGGCGCGCGCCGCGACCTTTGGACGTTCCCGGATATGGCTGCGGCCAATCGCTATTACTGGGAGCAGGAGGGCAAGGGCAGGGGCGTATCGGCGCAGCTCTGGAACATCAGAGGCAAGCTCAAGGAGGTCGACGATGCCATGGCGCCGGCGCGGCAACCGACGATCGGCGAGGCCCATCCTGAATTGATCTTCTGGAATCTGGCCGGACGAGTTCGGCTTGAGCCGAAGACGTCGTCGCGTGGTCAAGCGCAGCGTATTGCTCTGCTGAGAGACCGGGGCTTCACCAAGATCGAGACATGGCTGACGCTTCGCTATCGCACCGCCATCGGCCGTGACGATCTCATCGATGCCTGCGCCTGCGCGGTCGCGGCGCGCGACAGCACGCAACGTGTCGGCGACGACGAGATCGATCCGCGAGGCCTGAGAATGGAGATCAACTATTGAGCCCTCCTTAGCCCTCGCGATCGCTTCCGTCTCCCGTGTAGCTGCGGCGAGGATAACTCTGCTTCAGATGAAAGCCATCGTCGTCCAGCCTTGCTGCTCTCTGTTCGTACTCCTCGGCCATGGACTGCAGCCGCTGCGCGGCTTCGCTATGCGCGAGATCGCCGGCGACGCGGCGGCACCGCTCAGCATGGTCGAGCAAGGCGCGCTTCTCGATGCTCATCTGGCGATAACGCTTGGAAGGCTCAATGGTCCCTGCGCAGGCGGTTGGAACAGCGCAAGAGCTGCCTCGATGATCGGGAAAAAGTAGCAATATTTTCAAGCGGGCTAGGAACATGGTTCCTGAGCCGACGTTGAGGCCAAAGGCTGCTGAGGGACAAGGTAACCATGTATGATGCCTGCCAATTGGCGACCGCGATGCTCGCGGTTGCCTTTACGGCCCTGCTGTTGATCACGGGCCAACGGTTCATCGAGTACCGATTGCAACATGAAGCAATGATTCCGATCGTGGCGATCGCAACGCTGCCGCGATAAGCGCGGGTTCGCCGGGACGAATCGTGACTTGCGCCGGACAGCGTCCTGCTTAGATTGTGCACGCCTCAGTCCATGCACCGCAGGTCTCGATGTCCGATCTATCCGCCTTTCCCATCACCAAGCGTTGGCCGGCGAAACATCCCGAACTGCTTCAGCTCTATTCCTTGCCGACGCCGAACGGCGTCAAGGTCTCGATCATGCTGGAGGAGATTGGATTGCCTTACGAAGTTCACCTCGTCGATTTCGGCAAGGACGACCAGAAGACGACCGAATTCCTCTCGCTCAATCCGAATGGCAAGATCCCGGCGATCCTCGATCCGAACGGCCCCGGCGGCAGGCCGCTGCCGCTGTTCGAATCCGCGGCGATCCTGCAATACCTCGCCGAGAAGACCGGCAAGCTTCTGCCGGAGGACGCCGCACGCCGCTATCAGACCATCCAATGGGTGCATTTCCAGATGGGCGGCATCGGGCCGATGTTCGGCCAGGTCGGCTTCTTCCACAAATTCGCCGGCAAGGACTTCGAGGACAAGCGGCCACTCGAGCGCTACGTGAGCGAGTCCAAGCGCTTGCTCGGCGTGATGGAGACTCATCTCGCCGGCCGGCACTGGTTCATGAATGACGATTACACCATCGCCGACATCTCGATGCTCGGCTGGGTGCGCAATCTCATCGGCTTTTACGGCGCAGGCGATCTCGTCGAGTTCAGCCAGTTGAAATCGGTCGGCGCTTGGCTTGAACGAGGCCTCGCGCGTCCGGCGGTGCAGCGCGGGCTGAACATTCCGAAACGGCCGTGAGGCTAGCCCAGCGCCTTGTACGTCATGTAGAGCGCCATCAGCGCGACGAGGGCGATCATGGTCCGGCGCAGCACCGAATTGCTGACGCCATTGGCCATGCGTGCGCCGAGATCGGTGCCGATCCAGAGGCCGGCCAGAATGCCGATAATGGCCGGCCAGCTGACCATCAGTCCCTTGCTCCAGTAAATCCAGGCCGCCAGACTGTTGGTCGGGATCACCGAGAAGATGAGGCTGACGAGTTGTGCCTGATGCTGCGGTACGCGCAGGCCCGCGGCGAGGCCGACGGTGATCGCGAGGCCGCCGCCGATGCCCATGAAGCCGGACGAAAAGCCCGCGAGCACGCCGATAAGCAGCAGAGGGAGCCACGGCAATTCGGCAGGATCGCCGGCCTTGCTCTCGCCGTCCTTGCGGTCGCGGCGTAGCGCCAGCGCCGCGATCAGCGCGACAAGATAGATGACGTAGGTCCATTGCAGCACTGTGTCGGGCGTGGCGGCCGCAACACAACTACCGCTGGCGCCGCCGATGAGAAATCCGATGCCGATCCAGACGATCCATTGCAGCGGGCTGCGGTTGCCGCTCTGCCAGTAGCGGCGTACGCCCGCAAGGCCCGTCGGCGGCACTTGTGCGATCAAAGATGTGCCCTGGGCGACGTGCTGCTCGGCGCCGAGCAACAGCACGGAGAAGATGACGAGGCCTCCGCCGGGGCTCGTACCCGAGAAGCCCGATGCCAATCCCGCGACCAGACCGACGCCGGCGCCGGCGAGGAGTTCATATATCCAGGTCATCGTTCATGTCCTGGTTCGTCGCTTGACGTCCGCCTTGGTCGTGCGCAGGCCGTCGACCACGCTGTCAACGGCCATCATGCAGGCGTCGAGGTCAAAATCCTCGCCCCAGCATTGTTGCAGTACAAAACCCTGGAAAATCGCGATCAGCACGCGCGCGATCGCTTCGGCGCCGAGGTCGCGCTTGATGAGTCCGTCATGCTGGCCGCGCTCGACCAGCGCCACGATCAGCGCGCGCGGCACGTCGATGCCTTCGACGACGCTGCTGCGGACGCGGCGGTTGCGCAGCGCTTCGGCCCAGCCATGGATGCCGACACGGCGGCGGGGCTCGCCGGCGGGATCGGTAAGCCATTGCGCGTAGACGCGGACCAGCGCGTGCAACCTTTCGATCGGATCGCCCGATCCTTGAGCGACCGAGTTGAGCACGGCCTCACGGCGATGCCGGTCCTCCGCGAGCGCTTCGATCAGATCGTCCTTGCTCTGGAAATAGAGATAGACCGCGCCGTGGCTCAAGCCCGATCGCTTGACGATATCGGCCATGCCGGTCTGGTGAAAACCGTTCTCGGCAAAGCAGGCGAGGGCCGCTTCGAGGATCTGCTGCCGCCGGCCTTCGCGCTTCTTGTCGCTGATCTTGGGCATCGGCTCAGTCCATAAATAACTGACAGATTGATCGCTTTGGAAGTTTGTCAGCCGCGGACAAATTCCCGGCGATGTACATAAAAAACGATCGATCAGTCATTTTTAAGGGGGAGCGGCAGCGAGGTCAAGACCTGCCGGCGCCGGACCGGAGACAAGTGGCTGACGCGCCCTGCCAGCGGCGGGGCGGCTCTTGGCTCGTGTGCCGCTAGAACAGCCGTCCGCCGTTGGGCACGGGCTTGCTCGGCTGCACCAGCACGACCTTGCCGGCAGCATCGGGGAAACCGAGGGTCAACACCTCGGATACGACCGGGCCGATCTGGCGCGGCGGGAAATTGACGACGGCCGCGACCTGCAGCCCCACCAGCGTCTCGAGCGGATGATTTTCGGTGATCTGCGCCGAGCTCTTGCGGACGCCGATCGCAGGGCCGAAGTCGATCCATAGCCGAAAAGCCGGCTTGCGCGCCTCCGGAAACGGCTTGGCGTCGACGATGGTGCCGACGCGGATATCGACCGCGAGGAAGCTGTTGAAGTCGATGGCCGGCGCGGCGGCGGCCACGGGGTCGTGAGTGACGTGCATGGTCCATCCGTTCGGAAAGTGGCGTCGTTCGCAATATTGTCGCGCGAACCGGAGTTTCGTACAACGCTGCGCGTACCATGCGACGCATGCGCGAGGACGACTTGCCCAACATCATCTACGGCATCAAGAACTGCGACACCATGAAAAAGGCGCGCACCTGGCTCGACAGCCATGGCGTGCCTTACGAGTTTCACGACTACAAGACGGCGGGAGTCGAGAAGGACAAGCTCAAGCAATGGAGCGACAAGGTCGGCTGGGAGGCGTTACTCAATCGCGCCGGCACGACTTTCAAAAAGCTCCCCGATTCCGACAAGGAAGGCCTCGGCGAGAAGAAGGCGCTGGCGTTGATGCTAGCGCAACCATCGATGATCAAGCGGCCGGTGCTGGAAATCGGCGGCAAGCTGCTGGTCGGATTCAAGCCCGATGTCTATGCCAAGGAAGTCGGCGCCAAGAACGCTGAAGCCAAGGCGCGCTAGTTCAGTTCGATGGTCTCGGCGGTGACGCTTGGGCCGGACTGGTCGGCGATCTCGACCACGTCGGCTGCTGCGATGCGACCAGGCGCGCGATGAAAGAGGTCGCGGTCGATCACGACGCGCAGTCTCGGACGCGGCGACGCGTGATTTCCGCGCATCAGATTCTTGATCTCGAAGCTGCCGTCCTCGCAGAAGGTCTTCACCGACGCGATGATGTGGCTGACCTTGTCCTCGGTCAAGAACGGCAGCAACAGCCGTTCATAGGCGACGATGCGACCGTAGATGTCGTCAATGTCGGCAACGCTGTAGATCGGAAGCCCGCGCGCAACGCATTCGTGATAGATGGGCATCACGAAGGGCGCGAGCCGCGGTCCGACATAGTCGTGCAGCAGGATGCCCTTGCCGCTGTGGCCATAGGCGCGCGAGATGCGCGTGCCTTCGCTTTGGATGATCAGGTGCGGCGTCGGCGTCGAATTGTCCACCGTGTAATAGATGAGATCGGACAGCTCTTCCTCGAGTCGCGCGGGCTGGTATTCCCAGATCGCCGGTGCGACCTGCTGGCGCGCATAAAGTCGCAGCCACGTGTTCAGGAGATCACGCTGCCTGATCGACTTGACGATGGAGGGCGCGGCGCTTGCGAAATCCAAAACAATATTCCCGGCATGTCAAAACCCGCACATGATCCATGCCGCGGGAAAATTTTCTATGAAGGCTGGCGCGGGAGACGAAAGACCGTTAACGACGGCTTGACGACCGGTGCCTTGCGAACCGGGAGGCCGGGCAGGCACGAGATCAAAACATCTCCGACTAAGGGAGCATTTGTATCCCGGCCGGAGGCCTGATCTGCTCAGCTTTCCGCCTTGCCTAACCCCCGTCACCTCCGGCATATTCCGCGCCCGGAGGCGGCGTTCCGGAGGGCTCCAAGGCCTCCGGAAAGCCGAAGCAACAAGGACAGCCACGCGCGGCCAGCGCGTCGCGCGGGCAGGGGGAAATCTGTTTGGCCGATGAGTTCATTCTCGAAACGGAAGGCTTGACCAAGGAGTTCGCGGGCTTCTTCGCCGTCCGCGACGTTGCGCTCAAGGTTCGCCGTGGGAGCATTCATGCGTTGATCGGTCCGAACGGGGCCGGCAAGACGACGTGCTTCAATCTTTTGACCAAGTTCCTCAAACCGTCTGCCGGAAAGATCCTGTACAAGGGACAGGACATCACTGCGATGGCGCCGGCCGACGTGGCGCGCATGGGCCTGGTTCGCTCGTTCCAGATTTCGGCGGTTTTTCCGCATCTCACCGCGCTGGAGAACGTCCGTGTCGCGCTTCAGCGCCAGCACGGCTCTTCGTTCGACTTTTGGCGCTCCAAATCCGTGCTCAACCGCTTCAACGATCGCGCGCGCGAGCTGTTGAACGATGTTGGCCTCAGCGAGTTTGCCAATACGCCGGCGGTCGAGATGCCCTACGGACGCAAGCGCGCACTGGAGATCGCAACCACGCTCGCGCTCGACCCTGAGATGATGCTGCTGGACGAGCCCATGGCCGGCATGGGTCACGAGGACATCGACAAGATCGCGGCGCTGATCAAGCGCATCTCCGCGAAATATACCATCCTGATGGTCGAGCATAATTTGAGCGTCGTGGCCAATCTCTCCGACATCATCACCGTGCTGACGCGCGGGCAGGTGCTCGCGCAGGGCCATTACTCCGAGCTCACCAAGGACGAGCGCGTCAAGGAAGCCTATCTGGGAGCCGGTCATGCCTGACACTGCGATCGCCGAGGCTCCGGCAAAGGCCGCGACCGGCGGAAACATCCTTCAAGTCCGCAACCTGGAAGCCTGGTACGGCGAGTCCCACATCCTGCACGGGATCAACTTCGACGTGAATGCGGGCGAGGTCGTCACCCTGCTCGGGCGCAACGGCGCCGGCAAAACGACCACGTTGAAATCCATCATGGGCATCATCGGCAAACGAACCGGCTCGGTGAAGTTCAACAATCAGGACATCATCCGCGCGACCTCCGACAAGATCGCGCGCATGGGTATCGCCTTCTGCCCCGAGGAGCGGGGGATATTCTCCAGTCTCGACGTGCGGGAGAATTTGCTGCTGCCCCCGGTGGTCCGTGAAGGCGGGCTGCCGCTCGATCAGATCTTCGACCTGTTCCCGAACCTGAAGGAGCGGCTCAACAGCCAGGGCACCAAGCTTTCGGGCGGTGAGCAGCAGATGCTGGCGATCGCGCGCATCCTGCGCACGGGCGCGAGCTTCCTCATGCTGGACGAGCCGACCGAGGGCCTTGCGCCCGTCATCATCCAGCAGATCGGCCACACCATTGCGCGGCTCAAGAAGGAAGGCTTCACCATCCTTCTCGTCGAGCAGAACTTCCGTTTCGCATCCACTGTCGCGGACCGCTACTACGTGGTCGAGCACGGCAAGATCATCGACGGATTTTCCAATGCGGAGCTTGCCGCCAACATGGACAAGCTCCACACCTATTTGGGTGTCTAGAACTGCCAACGAAAAAATTCAAAAAGGAAAGTTGCATGAAGACCAGGTCGATTGCGTCATTGCTGCTGACCACCGCGCTCACCTTCGCCGCAGCAGGCGTCGCGTCCGCGCAGGACAAGATCGTCAAGATCGGCGCGCTGTCCGATCAGTCCGGCCTCTACGCCGACCTCGGCGGGCCGGGTTCGACGCTTGCCGCGCAGATGGCCGTTGAGGATTCTGGCCTTGCGGCGAAGGGCTGGAAGATCGACATCATCTCGGGCGATCACCAGAACAAGCCCGACATCGGCACCGCCATCGCGCGGCAATGGTTCGACGTGGACAAGGTCGACGTCATTGTCGACGTGCCGAACTCGGGCGTCGCGCTCGCCGTCAACAACGTCATCAAGGAAAAGAACGGCGTCTACATCAATTCCGGTGCGGCGACCTCGGACCTCTCCAATGCGCAGTGCTCGCCCAATACCGTGCACTGGACCTACGACACTTACATGCTGGCCCACACCACCGGCCAGGCGCTAGTCAAGGCCGGCGGCGACACCTGGTTCTTCCTGACCGCGGATTACGCCTTCGGCGCGGCGCTCGAGCGCGACACCACGGCGGTCATCACCGCCAACGGCGGCAAGGTGGTCGGCGGCGTCAAGCATCCGCTGAACACGCCGGACTTCTCCTCGTTCCTGCTTCAGGCGCAGGCCTCCAAGGCCAAGATCATCGGCCTTGCCAATGCCGGCGGCGATACCACCAACACCATCAAGCAGGCGGCCGAGTTCGGCATCGTCAAGGGCGGTCAGAAGCTGGCGGCGCTGCTGCTCTTCCTCACCGACGTCAAGGCGATCGGCCTCGAGACGGCGCAGGGCCTCAACTTCACCGAGACGTTCTACTGGGACATGAACGACCAGACCCGGGCGTTCTCCAAGCGCTTCGCCGAGAAGATGAAGAACAATGCGCCGCCGACCATGGTGCAGGCCGGCGTCTATGCGGGCGTACGGCACTATCTCAAGGCCCTCGAAGCGCTCGGCGGCAATCCGCATGACGGCATCAAGATCGTCGAGAAGATGAAGTCGATGCCGACCGAGGACGATCTGTTCGGCAAGGGCGAGATCCAGCCCAACGGCCGCACCATTCACAACGCCTATCTCTTCGAGGTGAAGAAGCCCTCGGAATCCAAGGGACCGTGGGACTTCTACAAGCTGGTCGGCACGGTGCCGGGCGATCAGGCCTTCACGCCGCTGTCCGAGAGCAAGTGCGCGCTCTTGAAGAAGTAAGATGACGGCCGGCAGGCCATCAGGCTTGCGGGCGACTTTTAAGGGAACGCCGAAGGGACCGGGTGCGGGATCGATGCAGGCTCTTTACGCTCAGCTACTGGTGGGACTGATCAACGGCTCGTTCTACGCGCTGCTCAGTCTCGGGCTTGCCGTGATCTTCGGCATGCTCAACATCATCAATTTCGCCCACGGCGCGCTCTACATGATGGGCGCCTTCGTCGCCTATTTCCTGCTCAACCTCGGCGGCATCAATTATTGGTGGGCGTTGCTGCTGGCGCCCATCATCGTCGGCATTTTCGGCATGATCCTCGAGCGGACCATGCTGCAATGGCTGACCGGGCTCGATCACCTCTACGGCCTGCTCCTGACCTTCGGCATCGCGCTGATCGTGCAGGGCGTGTTCCAGAATTATTTCGGCTCCTCCGGTCTGCCTTACGCCATTCCGGACCAGCTCAAGGGCGGCATGAACCTCGGCTTCATGTTCCTGCCCGTCTATCGCGGCTGGGTAGTCGTGTTCTCGCTGGTGGTGTGCCTTGCGACCTGGTTCCTGATCGAGAAGACGCGGCTCGGTGCTTACCTGCGTGCCGCCACCGAGAACCCGACGCTGGTGCGCGCCTTCGGCGTCAACGTGCCGCGCATGATCACGCTGACCTATGGTCTCGGCGTCGGCCTTGCCGCGCTCGCCGGCGTGCTCTCCGCGCCGATCAATCAGGTGCGGCCGCTGATGGGCGCCGACCTCATCATCGTCGTGTTCGCGGTGGTCGTGATCGGCGGCATGGGATCGATCATGGGCTCGATCATCACCGGCTTTGCGCTCGGTGTGATCGAGGGCCTGACCAAATATTTCTACCCCGAGGCCTCCAACACCGTCGTGTTCGTGCTGATGGTGCTGGTGCTCTTGGTGAAGCCAACGGGATTGACGGGAAGGGCGGCCTGATATGACAGCCTTGACGGACGACACGCTGCCGGTGACCCCGCGCACGGTGCGCGACGAGATGATCGTGTTCGTGGTGATGGCGCTGCTCTTGGCGTCGGTGCCATTCACGGGAGTCTATCCGTTCTTCGTGATGCAGGCGCTGTGCTTTGCGCTGCTCGCCTGCGCCTTCAATCTGCTGGTCGGCTATGGCGGCCTGCTGTCGTTCGGGCACGCAATGTTCCTGGGGACTGCCGGCTATTGCAGCGCACATGCGCTGAAGGTGTGGGCGCTTCCGCCCGAGCTCGGCATCCTCGTCGGCGTCGCCGCCGCGTTCGTGCTGTCGATCGTGACCGGCTACATCTCGATCCGTCGCCAGGGCATCTATTTCTCGATGATCACGCTGGCGCTGTCGCAGCTTCTTTATTTCATCTACCTGCAGGCGCCGTTCACCCATGGCGAGGATGGCATCCAGGGCATTCCACAAGGGTACATGTTCGGCGTGCTCGATCTGTCCAAGCCGACCGTGCTCTACTATGTCGTGCTGATCGGCTTCCTCGCCGGCTTCCTCTTGATCTTCCGCATCATCAACTCGCCGTTCGGCGAGGTCCTGAAGGCGATCCGCGAGAATGAGCCGCGGGCGATCTCGCTCGGCTACCGTACAGACCAGTACAAGTTCCTGGCCTTCATCCTGTCGGGCACGCTGGCCGGCTTTGCCGGTGCGCTGAAAGTCTTCGTGGCGCAGAACGCCTCGCTCACCGACGTGCACTGGTCGATGTCGGGCGAGGTCGTCCTGATGACGCTGGTCGGCGGTCTCGGAACCATCTTCGGTCCCGTGATCGGCGCCTTCGTGATCATCGCCATGCAGCAATATCTGGCGGGCTTCGGCCAATGGGTGACGGTGATCCAAGGCGCGATCTTCGTGATCTGCGTGCTCACCTTCCGCCGCGGGGTCATCGGCGAAATCTCGCATTACTTCCGGCGATCGCTCTAAGTAGCTGATATAAAATCGGTTTACCGGTCGCTCGAAAGCGGTGGATGACCCTGCACCGCGGGCGTGAGATGACACGCGCGTGGATCGAAAATGGTCTATGACAGTTTCATGACGGCCCCTTCGGGCCAGGCCATTTTTCCAACCGGTAGCCTATCCCCATGATGCGATGGTTTCGTGCTTTCCTGCCCAAGGAGGAACGGTTCTTCGACCTGTTCGACCGTCATGCCCAGACCGTGATCCAGGGCTCGATCGCGCTCCAGAGCATGCTCAACGGCGGCGAGGAAACGCCGGTCTATTGCCAGCGCGTCAACCAGTTCGAGAACGACGCCGACAACATCACCCGCGAAGTGCTGACGGCGGTGCGCCGCACCTTTATCACTCCGTTCGACCGCGGCGACATCAAGAACCTGATTACCTCGATGGACGACGCCATCGACCAGATGCAGCAGACGGCGAAGGCCGTGATGCTGTTCGAAGTCCGCGCCTTCGAGCCGCCGATGCGCGAGATCGGCGGGCTTCTGATCGAATGCGCCAATCTGGTCGGGCGCGCGCTGCCGCTGATGCAGTCGATCGGCCCGAACGTCGCCATGCTGACCGCGATCACCGAAGAGCTGGGCAAGCTGGAAGGCCGCGTCGACGACCTCCATGACATCGGGCTGAAGGAGCTGTTCCTCAAGCATCGCGCGGGCAACGCGATGGATTTCATCGTCGGCGCAGAGATCTACGACCATCTCGAGAAGGTGGCCGACCGTTTCGACGACGTCGCCAACGAGATCAACAGCATCGTCATCGAGCAAGTGTAACGCATGATCCGGAAAAATGTGCCGCGGTTTTCCTTCGCGACAAACGCTGAACGCGTTTGCGCGGAGATCATGCGAAAAAATTGAGGCAGGGCCGCTGTGGATGCTGCGTTGGCTCTTCCCGTCCTGGTCGGCTTGATCGCCGTCGCGCTGCTGTTCGATTTCTTGAACGGACTCCATGACGCCGCCAATTCGATCGCGACCATCGTCTCGACCCGCGTGCTGCGGCCGCAATTTGCGGTATTCTGGGCCGCGTTCTTCAATTTCGTCGCCTTCATGGTGTTCGGGTTGCACGTCGCCCAGACCATCGGTACCGGCATCATCGATCCCTCCATCGTCGACGCCCAAGTGATCTTTGCGGCCTTGGTCGGGGCCATCGTCTGGAACCTCGTGACCTGGGCGCTCGGCATCCCGTCATCGTCCTCGCATGCGCTGATCGGCGGACTCGTCGGCGGCGGCATGGCCAAAGCGGGCATTTCGGCGGCAGTGTGGAGCGGATTGTCGAAGACGGTGCTGGCGATCGTGCTGTCGCCCCTGGTCGGCTTCCTGCTCGCAATGATGCTGGTGGCGATCGTGTCCTGGGCCTCGGTGCGCTCGACGCCCTTTGCGGTCGATCGCGCCTTCCGCATCCTGCAATTCGCCTCCGCCTCGCTCTATTCGCTCGGCCATGGCGGCAACGACGCCCAGAAGACCATGGGCATCATCGCGGTGCTGCTGTATTCGCAGGGTCATCTCGGCAGCGAATTCTCGGTGCCGTTCTGGGTCGTGCTGTCCTGCCAGGCTGCGATGGCGCTGGGCACGCTGATGGGCGGCTGGCGCATCGTCCGCACTATGGGCCTGCGCATCACCAAATTGACGCCCATGCAGGGCTTTTGCGCGGAGACCGGGGGCGCTGCGACCCTGTTCATGGCGACCTTCCTCGGCGTTCCCGTCTCGACCACCCACACCATCACCGGCGCCATCGTCGGCGTCGGCGCCGCCCGCCGCGTCTCGGCGGTGCGCTGGAACGTCGCTAGCTCGATCGTTTATGCCTGGGTGATCACGATCCCGGCCTCGGCCATCGTCGCCGCGCTGACCTGGTGGGTGGTCAAGATCTTCGTCAAGTAACGAACTTTAGGCCGGCAATTCCGGCGACGATGAGCCCGATGCTGGCGAGGCGGAACGCCGTGGCCGGCTCGCCGAACAGGATGATGCCGAGCGTCGCGGTGCCGACCGCGCCGATTCCGGTCCAGACAGCGTAGGCGGTTCCGACGGGCAGTGATTTGAGAGCAAGTCCGAGCAAGATGACGCTGCCGGCCATGGCCGCGAGCGTGACGACGGACGGAACAGGCCTGGTAAAGCCCTCGGTGTATTTCAGGCCGATCGCCCAGGTGATCTCGAGAAGCCCAGCGATCAACAGGATGCTCCAGGCCATGACGACCCTCCATTCTAGGCAGGGTCGTCCCCGCGGCTGAGGTGCTGAGAACGGGAAGGCCGTCCTTCCCGAAATGCCGATATGGGGCTGGCCGGAGGGCCACGCAATCACCAAATGAGGCTTGATCAGGCCCAGTTTCCCTGCCAAACGCTCCCGCCATGTCCGACATCGTCACCACCGCAGCCGAATCGCCGGCCCGTTCTCCGCTTGCCGCTGAAGTGGCACGGCGGCGGACCTTTGCGATCATCTCCCACCCCGACGCCGGCAAGACCACGCTGACCGAGAAGCTGCTGCTGTTCGGTGGCGCCATCAACCTCGCCGGTCAGGTCAAGGCCAAGGGCGAGCGGCGCAACACGCGTTCCGACTGGATGAAGATCGAGCGCGAGCGCGGCATTTCGGTCGTGACCTCGGTGATGACCTTCGAGTTCGAAGGCCTCGTCTTCAACCTGCTGGATACTCCGGGCCACGAGGACTTTTCGGAAGACACCTACCGGACGCTCACGGCGGTCGATTCCGCCGTGATGGTGATCGACGCCGCCAAAGGCATCGAAGCGCGCACCCGAAAGCTGTTCGAGGTATGTCGTCTCCGGGATATCCCGATCATCACCTTCATCAACAAGATGGACCGCGAGAGCCGCGACGTCTTCGAGCTGCTGGACGAGATCGAGAAGACGCTGGCGCTCGACACCACGCCGATGACCTGGCCGGTCGGCCGCGGCCGTGACTTCCTCGGCACTTATGACGTCGTCAATGGCGGCGTGCGCCTGCTCGAAGGCGGCGGTGCCAAGACCGGTGCGGCGCAGCAGATCGAGATCGAAGAGCTCGCCAAGCTCAATGCCAATCTGGACGTGTCCGCGGTGAAGGACGAGCTCGATCTCGTCACCGAAGCGTCAAAACCGTTCGAGCTCGAAGCGTTCCGCGAGGGACATCTGACGCCGGTTTATTTCGGCAGCGCGCTGCGCAATTTCGGCGTCGGCGACCTCCTGGAAGGTCTCGGCAAGTTCGCGCCCGAGCCGCGCGCGCAGGACAGCGACCAGCGCAAGGTCGAGGCCACCGATCCGCGCATGAGCGCCTTTGTGTTCAAGATCCAGGCCAACATGGATCCGAACCATCGTGACCGCATCGCGTTTGCGCGGCTCTGCTCGGGCAAGCTCAGCCGCGGCATGAAGGCCAAGCTGGTGCGCACCGGCAAGAGCATGCCGCTGTCGAGCCCGCAATTCTTCTTCGCGCAGGATCGTTCGGTTGCGGATGAGGCCTTTGCCGGCGATGTCGTCGGCATTCCCAACCACGGCACGCTGCGCATCGGCGATACGCTGACGGAGGGCGAGGATTTCAACTTCGTCGGCGTGCCGAGCTTTGCGCCGGAAATCGTCCGCCGCGTCCGTCTCACCGATGCGATGAAGGCGAAGAAGCTGAAGGAAGCTCTACAGCAGATGTCGGAGGAGGGCGTGGTGCAGGTGTTCCGCCCTCGCGACGGCGCGCCCGCGCTGGTCGGCGTCGTCGGCGCGCTCCAGCTCGATGTGCTCAAAGCGCGGCTGGAGGCGGAATATTCACTGCCGGTCGAGTTCGAGGTCAGCGAGTTCCAGCTGGCACGCTGGGTCTCCTCGGAGGACCGCAAGAAGCTCGACACCTTCATTGCCGCCAACACCTCGAGCATCGCCGACGATGTCGATGGCGATCCCGTGTATCTGGCGCGGAACGAGTTCTATCTCGGCTACACCCGCGAGCGCGCCGAGGGCATCGAGTTCACCAACGTCAAAGACGTCAAGAAGAAGGGGTAGGGCGGCTATCCCCCGCTGTGCAGCCACCCCTCCGCTGTCGTGCCCGCGAAGGCGGAGCATCCAGCACGCCTCTCGGCTCAACAATGATCCCCCTGGAATAGTGAGCGGGTTCGGCCCGGCGACGAAACCGCGTTTGAACGCGCGCATGTGAACACGAGGTGGGCTTGAAGCCGCGGCAAGATCTCCCCAACATGATGGTGGATGGTCGCTCATCGCGGTGCTTCTCAATGCTGCGCGCATTCCTGGTTCTGCTGCTGACCTTCTTGGCGGTAAGTGCCGCCGCAGCGCGGCCCCGGCAGATCAATCCGATCCCGTTCTCGCACGAGCCGTGCAGCGTGCTGGACGGCGGGCCCTGCACGCCGTCCTATTGCAGCGTGCTCGATGAGGGCCCCTGCATTCCCGAGATCGACTATCCTTACGGGCAGAACCTCCAGCTTACGATCGAGAGCGTGCCGTCCGAGGCCGATCGTGCCAAATATCAGAGGCCGGATCACGATCTCGACACGATCGGCGACCTCTTCGCCGCGCTGCGCAGCTGCTGGTCGCCGCCGTCGGACAATTCGCGCGCCGGCATGCAGATGTCGGTGCGCTTCAGCTTCAACAGGGCGGGTGGCCTGATCGGCCCGCCGCGCCTCACATATGCGACCGCGGGCGTGCCGGCCGGCACCCGCACCACCTATCTCAATGCCATCAACGCATCGCTGAATGCATGCCTGCCGCTGAAATTCACCAGCGGCCTTGGCGGCGCGCTGGCGGGCAGGCCGATCGCGATCCGCTATGTCGACAATCGCGAGCTTGCCAAATAGCGCAGGCTATCTCCTCATCCTGAGGAGCACGTTCTTCACGCGCGTCTCGAAGGATGAAGGCCGGGCTGTGACAGAGGGGGCCTCTGTTGTTCGAGACGGCGCTTTCGCGCCTCCTCACCATGAGGGGAGGGAGTTGCGAGCGGCGGCCAATCGATGATACCTCAGATGTGGGGGCTGCTTGAGGGGGAGGATGTCGTGGGTCTGCTGGTCATGATCCTGGGGCTGGTGCTGTTTTTCGCGGCCCATGTTTTCACGACGAAACGAAAGGCGCGCGCAGAGGCGATCGCGAGGCTGGGCGAGGGGACCTACAAGATTCTCTATTCGCTCGTCTCGCTCGCGGGGCTCGCGCTGATCATCTGGGGCTTTGCCCATTATCGCAGCTCCGGCTGGATCGACGTCTGGTACCCGCCGAAGGTGCTGAAGCACATCACGCTCGCCTTGATGCTGCCGGCCGTCATCCTGGTGGTGGCCTCGTACCTGCGCGGCCGCATCTATGCGACACTGAAGCATCCGATGCTGACCGGCATCAAGCTGTGGGCGGCCGCGCATCTGCTCGCCAATGGCGATCTCGGCTCCATCATCCTGTTCGGCTCGTTCCTGGGCTGGGCTGTGTATGATCGTATCACGCTCAAGCACCGCACCGATGCCGGCGGTCCGCCGATCCCGGTGGGCGGTGTCACCAACGATTTGATCGCGGTCGCGGTCGGAATTGTCGCGTATCTCGCGCTGGCCTTCGCGTTCCATCCAGTCGTGATCGGTGTTCCCGTCATCGGCGTCTAGCCGGTTAGCACAAGACGAAGCCTGGACGTCCATGGGCGATAGCTGGCAAGAGCAATAAGCCGAGGGCCCTTCGATGGATTGGTCGCAATCTCAGATTCCGCCGATGCGGTTCGAGTCGCGCTTTGGCGATCGGGTGGTGCCGGCATTTTGCGATCGGCCGTCGAGCCTGTGGGCCATGATCGCGGAAGCCCGCGCGCGCAATGGTGATGGCGAGGCGCTGATTTGCGGCGACGTCCGCCTGAGCTGGCGACAAGCCGTCGAGCAGTCCGCGCGGATCGCGGCCGGCTTTCGCGAGCTCGGCCTGCAACGCGGCGACCGCGTTGCCATCCTGCTTGGCAACCGCATCGAATTTCCGCTGCTGCTGTTCGCCGCCGCGCATGAGGGGCTGGTCACGGTGCTGCTCAGCACGCGCCAGCAGAAGCCGGAGATCGCCTATGTGCTCACGGATTGCGGCGCGAAGGTCCTGATCCACGAGGCGGCCCTCGCCGAGCGGCTGCCCGATGCGCAGGATGTGCCCGATGTGATCCACCGCATCGCCATTGACGACGATCCGGCCCGGTCGCGCTTCTCCGCTCTCGCTGACAATGCACCGGCGCCTGCGCCGGTCGAGGTGAATGAGGAGGACACCGCGATGATCCTCTACACCTCGGGTACGACGGGCAAGCCGAAGGGCGCGATGCTGGCCCATTGCAACATCACCCATTCCTCGATGGTGTTCGTGTCCTGCCTGCAATTGACGGCGGCGGATCGCTCGATCGCCGCGGTGCCGCTCGGCCACGTCACCGGCGTTGTTGCCAACGTCACGACGATGATCCGCTGCGCAGGCGCGCTGATCATCATGCCGGAGTTCAAGGCGGCCGACTATCTCAAGCTCGCTGCGTGCGAGCGCGTCACCTACACCGTGATGGTGCCGGCGATGTACAATCTTTGCCTGCTGCAACCAGATTTCGACAACTACGACCTGTTGAGCTGGCGCATCGGCGGCTTTGGCGGCGCACCGATGCCGGTCGCGACCATCGAGAAGCTCAAGGCGAAGATCCCCGGGCTGAAGCTGATGAATTGCTACGGCGCGACCGAGACGACCTCGCCCTCGACGATCATGCCGGGCGAGCTGACGCAGAGCCATATCGACAGCGTCGGCCTGCCGTGCCCGGGCGCGCGCATCGTCGCGATGGACACCGGCGGGCGCGAACTGCCGCCCGGGGAGATCGGCGAGCTCTGGATCCAGAGTGCCTCCGTCATCAAGGGCTATTGGAACAACCCGAAGGCCACGGCCGAAAGCTTCACAGGCGGCTTCTGGCACTCCGGCGATCTCGGCTCGGTCGACGCGGAAGGGTTTGTCCGCGTGTTCGACCGGCAGAAGGACATGATCAATCGCGGCGGCATGAAGATCTATTCGGCCGAGGTCGAATCCGTGCTCGCCGGCCATCCCGCGGTGGTCGAGAGCGCGATCATCGCCAGGGCCTGCCCGGTGCTGGGCGAACGCGTCCATGCAGTGGTGGTGACGCGCAGCCCGGTTGCCAGCGAGGCCCTGCGGGCCTGGTGCGCGGAGCGGCTGTCCGACTACAAGGTCCCCGAGACCGTGGCGATCAGCGCCGAGCCATTGCCGCGGAATGCCAATGGCAAGGTGCTGAAGCGTCGGTTGCGGGAGCTGCTCGGAAGCTGAGCAGACAGGCCGCTCCGGGCTGTCCCGGAGTGGTTAACGCCTTGATCGGGCTGGCTTTGCCTTGCCACCGCCATATCGTTAGGGTACCTCGCCGCCACACGGGGACGGGATTCCTGACGCGAATGCTTTGGCGCGCGCACCCGGACGGGCATGGGATTAGCATAAGTGTCTGAATTATTTGACGAAGTCGATGAGGAAGTACGTCGCGAACAGCTCAAGAAGCTGTGGGACAAGTATTCGATCTACTTCATCGCCCTGATGGTGCTGATCGTGGCCGCCGTCGCTGGCTGGCGTGGCTACCAATATCTGGAGGCCAAGAAGGCCGCCGAGGCTGGCGCCGCCTTCGAGAAGGCCGTCGAGCTGTCCGAGCAGGACAAGCATGCCGACGCCGAGAAGGCCTTCACCGAGCTCGCCGCCAAGGCCCCGTCCGGCTATCGCACCCTGGCGCGGCTGCGCGCTGCGGCAGAGGCCGCTGCCCGCGATCCCAAGGCCGCCGCGAAGATGTATGACGACATTGCCGCCGACCGCGGCGTCGGCGGCGAGTGGCAGGATCTGGCCAAGATCCGCGGTGCCGGCTTGCTCCTCGACAGCGCCAGCTACGCGGACATGCAGCAACGGCTGGAAGCCTCCGCCGCGCCCAAATCGACCTTCCGCCACAGCGCCCGCGAGATGCTGGCCTTGTCGGCCTGGCGCAACAACGACATGACCGCGGCCCGCAAATGGCTCGACGCGATTGCCGAGGACGGCGAAACACCGCCCGGCCTGCGCTCGCGCGCCGAGGCGCTCCAGGCTCTGCTGCCGCCCGCCGCCAAGAGCTGACGACGGCCCTCTGACGCAAACGAGACACAAGATGCGCCGCACGCTACGTTTGATCGCAGCCGCCGTCCTGATCGCCTTCACGGGCGTCCTGGGCGGCTGCTCCAGTTTCGATCCAAGCGACATGCTCGACTTCCTCGACACCAAGAAGAAGCTGCCAGGCGACCGCAAGCCGGTCTTCCCGGAGGGGGTGCCGGGCCTCGAGCAGGGCGTGCCGAAGGAGATGTACAAGGGTGCGCAGCAGCAACCCGATCCAAACGCGCCTGCCGTCGCGGCTCTGCCGGCGGAGCCGCCGCCCGAGCCGGCCAAGCCTGCGAAGGGGGCCAAGGCGACGAAGTCCAGGCAGCCAGCCGCAACGGCCGCCGCGCCCGCTGGCGCCGAGGTCGATGGCGAGGCCCAGCCAGAGGCTGCGCCGACTACCGCCGCTCCGTCGCCCAAGCATAAGATCGTCCGCAAGCGCACCACCGCGCCGCCGCCGGATCAGCCTGCCCAGCAGGCGCAACCGACCCAGACCACGCAGCAGCAATCGCAGGGTGCTTTCCCGGCGCCGCTGCCGAGTGGCAGCTTCTCGCGCTAGAGCATGATCCGGAAAAGTGTGAAGCGGTTTTCCGAAAAGATCATGCTCAAACAATTACTTTCACTGCATTGACAGACGCGGCTCCGGCAGCGCACGAATGACTGATGCCCTTCACGATCGCCATCATCGGCCGGCCCAATGTCGGCAAATCGACGCTGTTCAACCGCCTGGTCGGACAGAAGCTGGCGCTCGTCGATGACCTCCCGGGCGTCACCCGCGACCGCCGCGAGGGCGAGGCGAGGCTCGGCGATCTCGAATTCACCATCATCGATACCGCCGGTCTCGACGAGGGCGCCAAGGGCTCGCTGACGGCGCGCATGCAGGAGCAGACCGAGACCGCGATCGCGCAGGCCGACGCGCTGTTCTTCGTGATCGATGCCCGCATCGGCCTCACGCCCACCGATCGCGCTTTCGCCGATTTCGCCCGCAAGGCCAATAAGCCGGTGCTGCTGGTCGCCAACAAGAGCGAAGGCAAGCATGGCGATGCAGGGGCAATGGAGGCCTTTGCCCTTGGCCTCGGCGACCCCATCCAGATCTCGGCAGAGCATGGCGAGGGCATGGGCGAGCTTTACGATGCCTTAGCTAAGCTGATGCCCGAGCCCGTTAACGACGATGAAGACGAGGACGACGAACAGCTTTCCGAAGAAGAGGCGGCGACGCGCCCGATCCGGGTCGCTATCGTCGGCCGGCCCAATGCCGGCAAGTCGACGCTGATCAACCATCTGCTCGGCGAGGAGCGCCTGCTGACCAGCCCGGAAGCCGGCACCACACGCGATTCTATTGCAGTGGAGATCAACTGGAAGGGCCGCGATTTCCGCGTGTTCGACACCGCGGGGCTGCGCCGTCGCTCGCGCATCGAGGAGAAGCTGGAAAAGCTCTCGGTGGCCGACGCGCTGCGTGCGGTGCGCTTTGCCGAAGTCGTCGTGCTGATGATGGACACGCAGAACCGCTTCGAGGAGCAGGATCTGCGCATCGCCGATCTGATCGAACGCGAGGGAAGGGCGGTCGTGCTCGCCGTCAACAAATGGGATCTGATGGAGACCAAGGGCGGCGGCGCGATCTCGGGCCTGCGCCGTGATGCCGACCATTGGCTGCCACAGCTCAAGGGCGTGCCAATCGTCGCCGTATCAGGCCTGATGGGCGAGGGCATCGACCGCCTGATGCAGGCGATCCAGGACGCCTACGCGATCTGGAATCTTCGCGTATCGACGGCCGCGCTCAATCGCTGGTTCGAGCAGGCGATCCAGGCCAATCCGCCGCCGGCGGTGTCCGGCCGCAGGCTGAAGCTGAACTACATCACCCAGACGAAAGCGCGCCCGCCAAGCTTCGTGCTGTTCTGCTCGCGTGCCGATGCGGTGCCGCAGTCCTACTTGCGCTACCTCACCAATTCCATGCGCGAGACTTTCGAGTTGCCGGGTACTCCGGTGCGCATCACCTTGCGCGAGAAGGCGAATCCCTTCGCGCATAAGCGCAAGCGGCCGTCGTGAGCGGGGAGAGGGGCGAGGCGATGGCGCAGAGCGCCGCGCCGGTCCGGCGTGGTGCCGTCGCCTTCATCTTCGTCACCATCCTGCTCGACATGCTAGCACTCGGCGTGATCATGCCGATCCTGCCGAAGCTGATCGAGAGCTTCGTCGCCAACGACACTGCGCACGCGGCCCGCATCTTCGGCGTGTTCGGTACCGCCTGGGCGCTGATGCAGTTCGTGTTCTCGCCACTGCTGGGCGCGCTGTCGGATCGCTTCGGGCGGCGGCCGGTGGTGCTGCTGTCGAATTTCGGGCTCGCGGCCGACTACGTGCTGATGGCGCTGGCGCCCTCGCTGGTCTGGCTGTTCATCGGCCGCGTGATCTCTGGCATCACCTCGGCAAGCATCTCGACTGCCTTCGCCTACATCTCGGACATCACGCCGCCGGAGCGGCGCGCGGCGGTCTTCGGCAGGATCGGCGCGGCCTTCGGTGCCGGCTTCATCCTGGGCCCGGCGCTCGGCGGCCTGCTTGGCGACATCGATCCACGCCTGCCGTTCTGGGCCTCGGCGGCCTTGAGCTTCGCCAATGCGCTCTACGGGCTCTTCGTCCTGCCGGAATCGCTTTCGCCCGATAGGCGCGCGCCGTTCCGCTGGAGGAGTGCCAATCCGATCGGCGCGCTGCACCTTCTGCGGTCCAACGCGGTGCTGGCCGCCTTGTCGGTCGTCAATTTCATTGCGCAGGTCGCGCAGTCGTGTTGCCCTCGACCTTCGTGCTCTATGCGACATATCGCTACGGCTGGGATTCCAAGACCGTGGGGTTGACGCTCGCCATGGTCGGCATCTGTGCCATGGTGGTGCAGGGACTCGCCATCGGCCCGATTGTGCGCGCGCTCGGCGAGCGGAACGCGCTGCTGCTGGGCCTGTGCTGTGGCGCGATCGGCTTTGTGGTCTTGGGCGCTGCGCCGACCGGACCGCTATCCTGGCTCGGCATACCCGTTTTGGCGCTGTGGGGGATCTCCGGCGCCGCCTCGCAATCGCTGATGACGCGGCTGGTTGCACCCGATCAGCAGGGCCAGTTGCAGGGCGCGACCGCGAGCGTGCAGAGCGTGTCGCAACTCGTCGGCCCGTTCCTGTTCACGCTGACATTTTCCTATTTCATCGGGGCCAGCGCGCCGCTGCATCTGCCCGGCGCGCCATTCCTGCTTGCGGCGGTGCTGATGGTGGTCTGCGTGGCGATCGCCGTGCAGTCGCTGGGTGCGACCAAGACAGTCTCGTAGGATGGCAAAGGCGCGCAAGCGCCGTGCCCACCGTCTGTTCATTATAAGCAAGAACTCGTAGGCACGCTTCGCTTTGCCCACCCTTGTATTAGCCTGATCGGTTATGTTGAGCCGTTCCGTGAGGAATGGCCCAGCCCGGGTGGCCGCGCGAGATCCCGGGTTCGATGCGAGCGCATCGCCCCGGGATGACCGCTATGCGGTCACTTCTTCACCAGCGGGCAATCGCTGTCCTTGAGCGGCTTGGCCGCGTCTTCCGCCGCGATCGTGGCGATCTGCTTGTAATAGTCCCACGGACCCTTCGATTCCTCGGGCTTCTTCACCTCGAACAGGTAGGCGGGGATCAGGCGGCGTCCGTCCTCGCGCAGCGGGCCCTTGCCGAACAGCGGGTCGTCGGTCGGCAGCTCCTTCATCTTGGCGACGACCTTGGCGCCGTCATGCGGATTGCCGCCGAGCGCTTCCATCGCCTTGAGATAGTGCAGCACCATGGCGTAATTGCCGGCCTGGGTCATCGAAGGCATCGCGTTCTTGTTGGCCTGCGCCGAGAAGCGCTTCGACCAGGCGCGGGTCTGATCGTTCAGGTCCCAGTAGAAGGACTCGGTGAAAGTCAGTCCCTGCGCCGTCTTCAGACCGAGCGAGTGCACGTCGTTGATGAAGAGCAGCAGCGCGGCGAGCTTCTGGCCACCCTGAACGATACCGAACTCGGCGGCCTGCTTGATCGCGTTGGTGGTGTCGCCGCCGGCATTGGCGAGCCCAATCACCTTGGCCTTGGAGGATTGCGCCTGCAACAGGAAGGACGAAAAGTCGGCCGTGTTCAGCGGATGCTTGACCCCACCGAGCACCTTGCCCCCGTTGGCGGTCACGACCGCGCTGGTGTCGCGCTCGAGCGCATGACCAAATGCATAATCGGCGGTCAGGAAGAACCAGGTGTCGCCGCCCGCTTTCGTGAGCGCCTTGCCGGTGCCGTTGGCGAGCATGTAGGTGTCGTAAGTGAACGAGATCGTGTTCGGCGTGCAAGCCTTGCCCGTCAGGTCAGCAGTGGCCGCGCCCGAATTGAGCAGCACCGCGTTCTTCTCCTTGACGACATTGCTGACCGCGAGCGCCACACCGGAATTCGGGGTGTCGGCGATGGCGTCGACCTTCTCGGTATCGATCCATTGCCGGGCGATGTTGACCCCGACGTCAGGCTTGTTCTGATGATCGCCGCTGACGACGTCGATCTTCCAGCCCTTCTTGAGCAGGCCGGAATCCTCAACCGCCATCTTGATTGCGACCACGGAGTTCGGGCCGCCGATGTCGGCATAGAGGCTCGACATGTCGTTGAGCACGCCGATCTTGACGGTCTTGTCCTGGGCGTAGGCGGATGTGGCAAAACCGAAAGCGGCACAGGCCAGAAGCGCCGCCGAGTGGCGTGCGAATGTCGTGATCATGAAAGGTTCCCTCCATTGTCAAATATGCGGACGGCCCTCTTGCGGAGCCTTGTTTCCGGCTGTTGGCTCTAGCCTGTCCGATGGCCGGCGGCAATGCGCCTAAAGCCGGATGACGCTGCGTCGTAGCGTCATCCATCGGTTAACTTTTGGGAAAAATGCGTCAAGACGCTATTTGAGCGCGTCCGATGTCAGCCTGAATTTCTGAATGCGCTTTCGGGTATCAACCTCGGCGGTATACACGTTACCCTTGGCGTCGATCGCCATGGCGTGCACCCAGTGGAATTGGCCGGCATTGCGGCCGTTATGGCCGAAGCTGCCGACCACGCTGCCGTCCTCGCGCTTGATCACCCTGATCTCGTTGTTCTCGCCATCGGCAGTGAGCAAATAGCTCTGCTTCGGATCAGGCCAGATCGCGATGTCCCAGACGGCGCCGTTGCCGAGCGTGTTCTTCTCGTAGAAGAACTCCTTCACGAAGCTGCCGTCCTTCCGGAACACCTGGATACGGTTGTTGATGCGGTCGCAGACGTAAACCAGTCCGTCATTGGCGAGCTTCACGCAATGGACCGGGTTGCCGAATTGCTGGGCCACCGGCGCCTTGGGATCGTAGGGCGCCTGCTTGGCGTCATCAGGCTTGTTGCCATAGGCGCCCCAGTGCCGCTTATAGGCGAGCGTCGTCGCGTCGAACACGATGACGCGGCGGTTGCCGTAGCCGTCGGCGACGTAGATCTCGTTTGCCTCCTTGTCGATCGCAGTCTCGGCGGGTTTGCCAAGCTGCGTGGTGTCGTTGCTGCCGAGGCTCGGCGCGAATTTGCCGATCTGGGCGACGAACTTGCCATCGAGCGTGAACTTCAGGATCGCGTTGTCGTTGTCGGCATTGCCGCCGACCCAGACGAAGCCGCGCTCGTCGACCTCGATCCCGTGCTCGCGGCCGACCCATTCATAATCCTGGCCCGGACCGCCCCAGGACCGCAGCAGATTGCCATCGCTGTCGAATTCGAGCACGGGCGGTGCCGACACGCAGCATTTCGAGCGCGGCGGATTGAGGCTCGCGCCTTTCTCGTCGTCGGTCAGCGAGCGCGGGCGATGGATTACCCAGATGTGGCCCTGCCAGTCGACGGTGATGCCGCCGACCTGGCCGAGGATCCAATTGTTCGGCAACTGCTTTGGCCAGGAGGCATCGACCGCGAAGGTCGGGACGTCGCCGGCGGTTGCGGCAACGGGAAGCGCGAGTGCGCTTGCTGCGATCAGAACGAAGAAAGCTCGAGAGACATTTGCGAGCGCACGCGCAGAGCCTGCGCGATCATGCCATGGCGCCATGGCAACCTCCCTTTTTTGGCTTTGCGGCTTGCTGCCGTTTGAGCGGCGGCAGTCAATCGCGGGGAGGCATCCGAGTCAATCAGGCCGGCGCGCGGAAGCTCATCAGTCTGCGCGTCTTGTAATCGTAAAACTTGCCGGTCTCGGTCCAGTCGGGCGTGCACATCGGCACGATCAATTCGGCCACCTGCTCGGGCGTGTCGAGCGTCGCCGGATCCTCACCCGGCATCAGGGTGGCGCGCATGCGGGTGCGGACCGGGCCGGGGTTGAACAGGTTGACGCGCAGTTTCGTGTTCGCGGTCTCCTGCGCCCAGGCGCGGGCCAGCGTTTCCAGTGCGGCCTTGGACGCCGCGTAGGGGCTCACATAGGCGGTAGCCTTGTTGGCCGCACCCGAGGTGATGAACACGGCGCGGCCGGCATCGGACTGCTTCAGCAGCGGCTCCATGCAGCGGATCAGCTGGAAGTTCGCGGAGACGTTCACCGCCATCACGTCGTTGAAGGCCTTCAGCTCGATATGGCCGACCGGCGAGGACGGGCCGAGCACGCCGGCATTGCCCACCAGGATGTCGAGCTTGCCGTAGCGCTCGTGCAGACCGGCGCCCAGCCGCGCGATGCCGTCGGAATCGGTGAGGTTGAGCGGCACCAAGGTGGCGCTGCCGCCGTCTTTCCGGATCTCGTCGTCGAGCTCCTCCAGCCCGCCCTGCGTGCGCGCCACCGCCACGATATGCGCGCCGGCCCTGGCCAGCGCGCGTGCCGTGGCATAGCCGATGCCGCGCGAGGCGCCGGTGACGAGAGCGATGCGGTCGGTGAGGGGTTTGGTCATGGCGGGGTTTTACAGGCGTGGATGGCCGGGACAAGCCCCCCGCATGGTCGTCATTCCGGGGCGATGCGAAGCATCGAACCCGGAATCTCGAGATTCTCAGGTGCGCAATTGCGCACCATAGTTCGCGCTGCGCGCGCCCCGGAATGACAGCAGGAGGTCAGCTCGCCTCGGCAAGCAGCGAGAGCTGCCGCGGCTGCGGCTCGGTCTGGGTCTGGTCGGTGAGATGGGTCGGATACGCCCCGGTGAAGCAGTGGTCCGAGAATTTCGGATTGGCGGGGTCGCGGCCCGGCTCGCCCATGGCGCGGTACATGCCGTCGATCGACAGGAAGGCGAGCGAGTCGGCGCCGATGATCTCGCGCATTTCCTCCAGCGAATGCGTCGCCGCGAGCAGGCCGCCGCGGTCGGGCAGGTCGATGCCGTAATAATCGGGATAGAGGATCGGCGGCGAAGCGAGGCGGAAGTGCACTTCGGTCGCACCCGCATCGCGCATCATGCGCACGATCTTCTTCGAGGTGGTGCCGCGCACCAGCGAGTCGTCGATCAGGATGATGCGCTTGCCTTCGATCGCAGCGCGGTTGGCCGAGTGCTTCATGCGCACGCCGGATTCGCGGATCGCCTGCGTCGGCTGGATGAAGGTACGGCCGACATAATGGTTGCGGATGATGCCGAGCTCGAACGGCACGCCGGAGAACTGGCTGTAGCCGACCGCCGCGGGCACGCCGGAATCCGGCACCGGCACCACGACGTCGACCGGGACGTGGCTCTCGCGCGCGAGCTGCGCACCGAAGTTCTTGCGCACCTCGTAGACCGAACGGCCGTGGACGATGGAATCCGGACGGGAGAAGTAGATATACTCGAAGATGCAGGGGCGCGGTGCCATCGGCGGGAACGGCTTGTGGATGTCCTGGCCGTTCTCGTCGAACACGATGACTTCGCCGGGCTCGATGTCGCGCACGAAGCGCGCGCCGATGATGTCGAGGGCGCAGGTCTCCGAGGTCAGGATCGGACAGCCGTCGAGCTCGCCGAGCACGAGCGGACGAATGCCGCGCGGATCGCGCGCGCCGACCAGCTTCTTGTTGGTCAGCGAGACCAGCGCATAGGCACCTTCGATCTCGCGCAGCGCGTCGACATAGCGCTCGATGAAACGGCTGCGCTTGGAGCGCGCAACCAAATGCAGGATCACCTCGGTGTCGGTGGTCGATTGCATCATCGCACCGTTCTTCACGAGCTCGCGGCGCAGTGTCAGGCCGTTGGTGAGGTTGCCGTTATGCGCGACCGCAAGGCCGCCGGCGTTGAGCTCGGCGAACAGCGGCTGCACGTTGCGCAGGATGGTGGCGCCGGTGGTGGAATAGCGGACATGGCCGACCGCGACATTGCCGGGCAGGCGGTCGATCACCTCGCGACGGGAGAAGGTGTCGCCGACCAGGCCGAGGCGGCGTTCTGAGTGAAAGCGGCTGCCGTCGTAGGAGACGATGCCGGCGGCTTCCTGGCCGCGGTGCTGAAGAGCGTGGAGACCGAGCGCGGTGATGGCGGCGGCATCGGGGTGGCCGTAGATGCCGAACACGCCGCATTCCTCTCGCAGCGTATCCCCCTCCAGATCGTCCTGGACCTCCAGAGCGGCCGGGCCCAAACCGGCCCTTGGATCGAGATCAAGCTGGGCGTCCTGGTCAGGGTGTCGCATCTCGTCCGCGCCTTTCTTTAGGGCCAATCAACGCGCCGCAGGTTTCTCGATCAGCTTTTTCAGGCTGTCACGAGCCGGTTTACTGTATCCGTCGCCACTGCCCGAAGGCTGCTGCTCGGATTCAGCTTGATCATCATCTGGTTTGTTTTTCTTGAATCTCTTCAAGATGGTGTTCTCGGGGTCGTCGGGCAAGAGGGCCATCAGCCAATCCCCGGTTCCCTGGAGCACCACGCGGGATTTCGCCCCTGTAACCCAGTCCGGACGCTGCTTGTCTGGAACCAGCCAGGTGAAGAACAGGAAGGCGACCACGACGATCAAAAGCCCGCGAGCCAGGCCGAACAGGAAGCCGAGCGTGCGGTCCAGCGCGCCGATGCGCGAATCCAGGATCATGTCCGAGATTCGGACCGTGATCACGGAGACCACGACCAGGGTGCCCACGAATACGCCGGCGACCACGACCACGCTCGCCACAGTGTCGTTGTTGAAATAGGTCTTGGCGGTCGGCAGCAGCTTCGAGAAGGAGTACAGCGTGACGATCGCGGCAGCGCCCCAGGCTGCGATCGACAGGATTTCGCGCATGAAGCCGCGGACCATGGCGAGCAGGCCCGAAATCAGCATCACACCGAGCAGGATCAGGTCGAGGAGTGTTACTGGCATCGGCTGGTCTGGTCCGCTCGTACTCTCAAAGGTGCTCTAGCGAATCGGTGTTTGGCCGCCGCCCTAAAAGACGGGCAGACGGCGTTCCCGGCAAGGCCGCAACCACGCAATCCCATGCTGCTTTTGTGACGGCTGTATAGCGGCGGGGGCCTCCGACGTCACCTCCGGCTAACCATCTCCACGGCGGAATCTTGCCGGTGTGGCATTTTTCTCGGCCGGCCCGTTCGATTCGCCCCGGCGCGAGCCGCGGGCGGCGATTTCGGCCACCAATGTCGTCAGGCTGTTGACCGCGTTCAGCGACAACCCGGCATCGCCGCTGGTCTCACCCCGGGCCGATTCGGGCAGCACGGCGCGCTGGAAGCCGAGTTTTGCCGCTTCCTTCAGCCGGGCTGGGGTCTGCGCGACGGGGCGGACGACGCCGGACAGCGAGATCTCACCGAAATAGACGGCATCGGTCGGTAACTGCGCATTAACCAGCGACGACACCAGTGCTGCCGCAGCCGCCAGATCCGCCGCCGGCTCGTTGATGCGCAAGCCGCCGGCGACGTTGAGATAGACGTCATGGCCGGACAGCTTGACCCCGCAATGGGCTTCCAGCACCGCCAGCACCATCGAGAGCCGGCCCGGGTCCCAGCCGACGACGGCCCGGCGCGGGGTGCCGAGCGAGGTCGGAGCCACGAGTGCCTGCAATTCGACCAGGACGGGCCTTGTGCCCTCGATTCCTGCGAACACGGCGGTGCCGGGCGTGCCGAGATCGCGCTCGGACAGGAACAGCTCGGAGGGGTTGGTGACCTCGCGCAGGCCGAGGCCTGTCATCTCGAATACGCCGATCTCGTCGGTCGGCCCGAACCGGTTCTTCACCGCCCGCAGGATGCGGAACTGCTGCGAGCCTTCGCCCTCGAACGACATCACGCCATCGACCATGTGCTCGACCACACGGGGGCCGGCGATCTGGCCGTCCTTGGTGACGTGGCCGACCAGGATGATGGCGGCACCGGTCTTCTTGGCAAAGCGGATCAGCGCCTGCGCCGAGGCACGGACCTGGGTCACGGTGCCGGGCGCGGATTCCACCGTATCGGTCCACATCGTCTGGATCGAGTCGATCACGATCAGCCGGGGCACCGCGCCCTCCGACAGCGTCGAGACGATGTCCTCCACCGAAGTCTCGGCGGCGAGCTGCACCGGCGCATCCGACAGCCCAAGCCGCTCTGCGCGCAGGCGCACCTGCGCGACCGCCTCTTCGCCGGAGATGTAGACGACGCGGTGGCCGGCGCGCGCCAGCAGGCTGGTCGCCTGCGTCAGCAGGGTGGATTTGCCGATGCCGGGATCGCCGCCGACCAGCAGCACCGAGCCGCGGACGAACCCGCCGCCGGTGACGCGGTCGAGCTCGGTCATCCCTGACGACAGACGCGGCGCATCCGGGCTTCTTCCGGCAAGGCTCTCCAGCGCAAACGTCCGTCCCTTGCGTTTGGAGCGGATCGACACCGGCACGCTGCCGCTGGTGTCCTCCTCGGCCAGCGTGTTCCACTCGCCGCAGGACTCGCACTTGCCCTGCCAGCGATTATAGGCCGCGCCGCAGTTCTGGCAGACGAAAGAGAGGGTGGTCTTGGCCATGGAGATAGCGATTCGTGCTCAAGGAGATTGAGTCGCGTTCCATAGCATGGAGAGCCCGGCCGCGACCATGATCGCGTCCATCAGCAGGCGAAACATCTCCGGCTTCAGGTGCAGCACGAAACGCTTCGCGACGAAGGCGCCCGACATCAGCGAGGCGCCCGCGATCAGGCCCTTGACAAAGACCTCGCCGGTCAGGGCGCCGAAGCGCTCGAACGTCACGGATTTCGCGAAATAGAGGCCAAGCGACGAGGCGGCTTCAGTCGCGAGGAACGCGCCCTTGCTGAGCCCGTAAAACAGAAACAAGGGCACGCTGAGCGGGCCAGTCGAGACCACGATGCCGGTGAGATAGCCGATGACGGCACCGCCGATCGCGAGATGCCACAGATTGGCCTTCAGGTCGTGCCGCGCCAACCAGTGCCGCACCGGAACCATCGCGATCAGGAAGATGCCGATGGTGAGATCGACCGCGTGCGCGGGCAGCGCCAGCAGCGTCCGTGCGCCGAGCGCTGCCGCCGGAATGCCCGTCACCGAATAGGCCGCGCAAGCCCGCCAGTCGACCTCTCGCCACCACGCCAAAATCCGCGCAAAGTTCGCCATCACGGAGGCCACCGCCATGATCGGCACGGCTTCCTTCGGCCCATAGGCATAGACCAGCACCGGCATCAGCATGATCGACGAGCCGGTGCCGACGATGCCGGAGATGGTGCCGGCGATGAGGCCGACGCTGAGGACGAAGAGAAAGGCCAAAATGGGCTCCCCGAATCGGGAGAGTTTAGCCGCGCCCAGCGATATGGGCGATCCGTGAGGCGAGGGAACCGATCGCGCTACGCATCGACATGCCGGTCTGGCCGCCGGCTTTGAGACATTTCAATGCCGCGGCTTCGCAGCTTACCACGAGCGCGCTGCAGCGACACGCTTTCCCTGAGCATGGCTGCGAATGCGCCGACAAAGGTATCGCCGACCGCTTCGTATCGGCCGGCGACCGAACACCAGGGTCATGGAGAGACGGTCAGCCTTGCTCGTCCATGACGCGCAGCTTCTCCACGCGGCGGCGGAAATCCTCGTCGCTCGAGAATTCGGCCGAGAGGTAGGAGGACACGAGATCCACGGCGAGCCAGGCGCCGACGATCTGCGCGCCGATGCACATGACGTTGACGTCGTCGTGCTCGACGCTCTGATGGGCGGAATGGACGTCATGGCACACCGCGGCGCGGATGCCCTTCATCTTGTTGGCCGCGATCGAGGCGCCGACGCCGGTGCCGCACACCATGATGCCGCGCGCGGCTTCGCCCGAAGTCACCTTCTGCGCCACGGCGCGCGCGATGTCGGGGAAGTCCACCGGCTTGTCGTCATAGGAGCCGACGTCGATAACGTCGTGGCCGAGCTTGCGGATGTGATCGATGACGGTCCGCTTGAGCGGCCAGCCGGCGTGGTCGGATCCGATGACGAGACGCATGTAATATCCTTCTTGATCTTGCATTGATCGTGACAGCCGTATGCGGCTGTCACGATTGTCCGTTTGATTCAGCTGCGCATGTCGGGCGGCAGTTCGACGCCGTGGAATTTCTTGTAGATCGCGTTGAGCTTGCCGTTCTTGACGTTCTCGGTGATCCAGGCGTTGAGCTTGTCCATCAGGCGCTGCTCGCCCTTCTTCAGGCCGATGGCGAGGTCGAAGGTCGCCAGCGGAATCCTGGACTCGAACACCCGCGAGGGGTTCTTCACCCCGATCTGGTTGATGATCGTCGCGGACGAGGCGACGCAGTCGACCTGGCCGGAGACGGCCGCCGTCACCATCGTGGCATCGTCGTCGTAGCGGGCGATCTTGAGGTCCTTGTCCTTCATGTTGGACAGCGTCGTGTCCTGCGTGGTGCCGCGCGAGACGCCGATCGGCTTGTCCTTCAGGTCGGGCCAGTCCTTGACGGCCGACGATTTCAGGCAGCCGATATCGGATTGCAGCGTCGCATAGCGCTTGGTGAAGTCGATCACCTTGGCGCGGTCCGGCGTCACCGACAGGGTCGAGATGATGATGTCGGCCTTGCCGGTCAGGACGTTGGGGATGCGGGTCGCGCCGGTGGTCTGGATGAATTCCAGCTCGAGCCCCCAATCCTTGGCGAGCAGCTGGGCGACTTCGACGTCGGAGCCGGTTGGCTTCATCGTGGAATCCATCATGCCCGACGGCGGGATGGCAAGGTCCGTCGAGATGCGGATTTTCTTCGCCTTCGTGATGTCGTCGAGCAGATCGGCAGATGCCGGCGCGGCCGATATCATGACGAGGCAGCACAGCGCGGCCGCCCCCAGCAATGTCCTGTTTGTCATCCTTTGGTTCTCCTCTCCTGTTATGATTTCAGGTTTCCAGTGCCCACGAATTGCATGAGCTCGGGCGTTGCCGGCGACGTCAGGATCGAGGCCGGCCCGGTCTCGTGGACCTTGCCGCGATGCATGAAGACGATCCGGTCGGCGATGCCTTTGGCAAAGCCCATCTCGTGGGTGACCATCACCATGGTCATGCCATCAGCCGCGAGCTGCTCGATCACTTTCAGCACTTCGCCGGTGAGCTCCGGATCGAGCGCGGAGGTGACCTCGTCGAACAGCATCACCTTCGGCTGCATCGCGAGCGAACGGGCGATCGCGGCGCGCTGCTGCTGGCCGCCGGAGAGCTGTTCGGGATAGGCATGCAGTTTCTCCTCGAGCCCGACCTGTGCGAGCACTTTTCGCGCGAGGTCCTTGGCTTGCGAAGCGGTCAGGCCCTTCACGGCGCACGGCGCGAGCGTGATGTTCTGCTCGATCGTGAGGTGCGGAAACAGATTGTAGCTCTGGAACACGATGCCGACGTCCTGGCGCAGCGCACGCAGATCGACGTCCGGCCGGTCGACCCTGTGTCCGCAGACGACGATCTCGCCGCCGTCCACCTTCTCGAAGCGGTCGATGCAGCGCAGCGCCGTGCTCTTGCCAGAGCCGGAGCGCCCGATCAGCGCCAGCACCTCGCCGCGTTCGACGGCAAAGGAGACGCCGTCGAGCACCCGCAGCGGGCCAAAGCTTTTCTGGACGTCGCGGAGCGACACGATGGGCTCGGAGGAGAGGGCGTTTTGTTGCATGTCAGGCCGGCGCGAGGTTGGACCTGCCATACCCCATCCGCCGTTCCAGCCTCTGGCTGAACAGCGACAGGGGATAGCACATGGCGAAGTAGGTGGCGGCGATGATGGCGTAGATGGCGAACGGCTCGAACAGCGAGTTGTTGACGATCTGGCCCGAGCGCATCAGCTCGACGAAGCCAACGACGGAGGCGAGCGAGGTGTTCTTGATGATCTGCACCATGAAGCCGACGGTCGGAGGCGTCGCGATGCGGATCGCCTGCGGCAGGATCACCTTGATCATGCGCTGGGTCCGGCTCAGCGCCAGGCCTTCGGCAGCTTCCCATTGCGGCTTCGGCACGGACTCGATGCAGCCGCGCCAGATCTCGCCGAGATAGGCGGCAACATAGAGCGTCAGCGAGGCGCCGGCCGCGGCGAGCGGCGAGACCTTCAGGCCGATGGCGGCCAAGCCGAAATAGCCGAGGAACAGAATGACGAGCAGCGGCGTGCCCTGGACGAGCTGGACATAGACGGCACTGGCGATCCGCACCGATTTGAGCGGCGAGATCCGCGCCAGCGCAATCACGAAGCCGACGATGCCGCCGCCGATCAGCGCGATCATGGACAATCCGATCGTCCACAGCGCGCCCTGGCCGAGGAACATCAGATGATTGATGTTGAGATGTCCGCCCATGGTCATCTCACAACGGCGTGCCGAGCCGGCGCCGGCGCGGAAACAGCACGAGGCCGAGGCCCCAGAAGCCCGCGCGCATCACCAACGACAGGATGACGTAGAGCACGGCCACGATGATGTAGGTCTCGAAGGCGCGATAGGTGTCCGACTGGATGTAGTTCGCGACTGCGGTGAGCTCCTCGGCCGAGATCTGCGAGCAGACCGAGGAGGCCAGCATCAGCAGCACGAATTGGCTGGTCAGCGCCGGATAGACCTTCTCGATCGCGGGCAGCAGGATGATGTGCCAGTAGATCTGGAGGCGCGACAGTGCCAGCCCTTCGGCGGCCTCGATCTGTCCGCGCGGGATCGCCTCAAAGCCGGCCCGCATGATCTCGGCGGTATAGGCGCCGACATTGATGGTCAGCGCGGCCACCGCCACGGTGAAGGCGGAGTATTTTAGGCCAAGGCTGGCGAGGCCGAAATAAACCAGGAAGATCTGCACGAGCAGTGGGGTGTTGCGGATGGTCTCGACATAGACCTTGCAGGCGCCCGCGATCAGCGCGTTGTGCGTGCCGCGCCCGACCGCCGCAAGCGTTCCGAGCAGGGCGCCGAGCACGGTCGCGAAGAATGCCAACTCCAACGTGAGCGCGGCGCCGGCCAGAAAACTTGGCCAGCGCTCCAGCACTGCGGGAAAGTCGAGTTGGAGGGTCATCGTATCGAGTTCAGCCCGTCACCTGGTTGGTCATGCGGTCATAGACACGGAACAGCGCCTGGTTGCCGTAGCTGCCTTCGCCATGCGCGCGCGCATCGACATATTGACTGGTGACGAGCGCAGTGCCGGGCAGCGGCACGTTCAGCGCCTGCGCGTGCTCCTGCACCAGGCGCAGGTCTTTCAGCATCAGGTCGATGCGGAAGCCGGCGCCGACGTCGCCCTCGATCATGGACGGGCCGAGCTTGTCGAGCATCCACGAGGCCGCCGAGCCGCCGAGCAGCACCCGACGCAGCAGGTTGAGATCGACCCCGGAGGCGCGCCCGAGCGCAAGCGCCTCGCAAATGGCCTGGATGTTGATGCCGCAGATCAGCTGGTTGCAGAGTTTGACGGTCTGGCCAGCGCCGGAGGCTCCGACATGCGTGATGGTCGTGCCCATCGCACGGAAGAACGGCTCGGCTTTGGCAAAGGCTTCAGCATCGCCACCGGCCATGATCGAGAGCGCAGCGTTCTTGGCGCCCACAGGCCCGCCCGAGACCGGCGCGTCGATGAAGCCGACGCCGGCTTTTTGCAGCTCGGCATGGATACGACGGACGGCGACCGGCGAGATCGTGCTCATGTCGACGATCAGCTTGCCGGGAGGAGGGGACTCCAGGAGGCCGTGGTCGCCGTAAATCGTCGCCTCGACATGGGGCGTGTCGGGCAGCATGGTGATGACGATGTCGGCGCCTTGCGCGGCCTCGGCGGGGCTGTCGGTGCGGGTCGCACCTTCCTTGAGGCTTTCCGCCAGCGCGGCTTCGTTCAGATCGAAGACGCGAACCGCGTGGCCGGCCGCCAGCAGGTTGCGCACCATCTCGCGTCCCATCGTGCCGATGCCGATGAAGCCGACATTGCCCTTGTCGTTCCGTCCCATGGTGTCAGTCCGTTTCTTGCTTGATTGGTTTCTTGCTTGATTGGCTTCTTGATCGATTGGCCGCGATCAGCCTGAGGCGCTGGCCTTGTCGATGTCGCCGGCAACGGCGCGCCGCCGGTATTCGTCGCCGATGGCAAAATGCTTGCGCAGCGTCGCATCTGCGCGCTCCGGATCACGTGCAATGACCGCTTCGAAGATGCGCCGGTGATCATCGATCAGATACGTCTTCATCGACGGGAAGGCCTGGACCAACTCGCGGCGGCTGCGGTGCGAATGCGTCAGCAGGCCCCCCATCGAACTGTGTAGAACCGACAACGTCTCCGAATGCGAGGCGACGACAATGGCGCGATGGAAGTCGAAGTCGGCCATGCCGCCGGCATCCGCCTCGTCGATTGTTTCTCCGATTTTTGCCAGCGCGCGTTGGAGACGTTCGAAATCGGCTATGTTGGCGCGTTCGCAGGCCAGCCTGATCGCCTGGCATTCGATCGCTACGCGGGCCTGCATGACGTCATCGAGCATGTCCGCCTGTTGGGCCAGCGCAAAGGTGAAGAAATCATTCAACACGGAGACGTCCGGCCGCGTCACCACGGTGCCGATGCGGTGGCGGATCTCGACGATGCCGAGGACGGTCAGGGCCCGCAGCGCTTCGCGGACAATCGGCCGGCTGACCCCGAGCAGGGTCGCCAGCTCGCGTTCGGAAATCAGCCGGTCGCCGGGCTTGAGCGAGCCCGCCAGCAGGCGCTCGCGCAAGAAGGCGAACACCTTCTCGAACCCTTTTTCGCCTTCAGCCGCCCGCTTGAGCTCCATCCCGGTCTCTTGGTCTGATCTTGGTCAGACCAGTATGATAACCAGCACCGCTGAGGTCAAGAGGCTCTTGAACCAAATCGAATTCGGAATGCGCGTAACCTGTTGAGCGGACAGGGGTCGGCTACTGTGCATGGGGTTGTTTTCCATGTTTGTGTTGGAGCGACCGGAAGACCGCCATCCGTGTGGGTTTGAAATCCATTGGCGAGGCTGCTGACAGCATGTTGGCAGCAGCGGCCGGCTACGACCATGTCCTGACAAAACGGAGAGAGGTCATGCCGATCGAGGCAAGCTGTCATTGCGGTGAGACGGTCTTCGAGGTGACGGAAGCGCCGTCGAGCGTGACGCGCTGCACCTGCACGCTCTGCACCAAGCGCGGCGCGCTATGGGCCTATTACACGCCGGCCCAGTTCCGCCTGCTGTCGCCCCCCGACAACGTCGCGACCTAATCTCTGGGGCAGCCGCTCTGTCAAACATCACTTCTGCGCGAATTGCGGCTGCGGCACCTATTCGGAATCGCCGGACTGGTCGACGGGCAAGCCCGATTTCGAAAATCCCAAGGTCGCCGTGAATGCGCGCCTGTTCGACGATTTCGATCTGGACGCCTTACCCGTGAACGTGATCGACGGCAGGAATCTGTGGTGAGGAGTCACCGCAACACGATCCACGCCGGCGCGTGATCGCTCGCGCCATCCTCGCCGCGGATCTTCTTGTCGACGCCGGCTTTGACCAGGCGCGGGGCGAGGGCAGGGCTGAGCAGCAGATGATCGAGCCGCAGGCCCGCATCGCGCGGCCAGCGGTTTCGCTTGTAGTCCCAGAACGTGTAGATGCGCTCTTGGGGATGCAGTTCGCGGATCGCGTCGCACCAGCCTTGTTCGACCAGTGAGGCAAACGCCGCACGGCTCTTCGGCTGGATCAGCGCATCCTTGTCCCATGAGCGCGTCGGATAGATGTCGATCGCGGTCGGCGCGACGTTGTAGTCGCCGGCGAGCACCACCGGTAGCTCCTGCTTGATGAAGCTCTTGGCGTGGCGCCTCAGCCGCGCGAACCAGTCCAGCTTGTAATCGAATTTCGGCCCCGGCTGCGGGTTGCCGTTCGGCAGATAGATGCTGGTGACGATGACGCCGCGTACGGCGGCTTCGATATAGCGGGCTTCGTGATCGTCGGTCGTCCCCGGCAAGCGATCGCGGGTGAGCACCGGCTCGGCGCTGCGGGCGAGGATGGCGACGCCATTCCAGGTCTTTTGTCCACGCCAGACTGCGCCATAGCCGGCTTTTTCGATGGTCGCCGCCGGAAATTCGCCATCACTTGCCTTCAACTCCTGAAGCGCGACGACATCGGGCTTCGCGATCCGCAGCCATGCCAAGAGATTGGGCAAGCGGCGATTGACGTTGTTGATGTTGAATGTCGCAATCTTCATGTAGGGCTGACGCTTCTGCCTTCCGATTCCGGAGACACAATGTCCAAGTTGAGCTTTGTTGCCATCGCACTCGTCATCGCGTTCTCCGGAGGCGCATCGGCACAATCGTCCGATCCGCGCGGTGCGTGCAAGGCGGACTATGACAAATTCTGCGCCGGCATCGCGCCCGGCGGCGGCATCGTCGCCTGTCTCAACGGCAAGCGCGATCAGCTCAGCGCGACCTGCAAGGCGGCGCTGGACAACCGGAAAAAGAAGTAAGCGACGAGCTGTTCAGCTCCGCAGCGGCGGCGGGCTTGCCGGCTGCTCCACCGGCGGCGGGGAGGGCGGCTGCTCACCCGCCTGTGCGGCAGCTGGCTTTGTCAGCGGCTCCACGATATTGCCGCCCTTGTAGAGGCGGGCATAGCGGCGGCCGAGGCTGGTCAGCACCTCATAGCCGATCGTGCCGAAATGATGCGCGAGCTCGTCGACGGTAATGCCCTCGCCGAGCAGCGTCACCATGTGGCCGCGCCGCGCCGCGTTCGGCGGCAGGTCGGTGATATCGATTGCGATCAGGTCCATCGAGATGCGGCCCGCGACCGGGCAACGTTTTCCGGCCACGATGACTTCGGCGCCGCGGGTGCCGTCATTGGAGCTGGCGGCGCGGAAATAGCCGTCGGCATAGCCGACCGCAATGATCGCGAGCTTGGTCGGCCGCCGTGCGGTCCAGGTGCCGCCATAGCCGACGGTCTCGCCGCGCTCGATCGTGCGGATCTGCACGATGCGCGCCTTGAGATCCACGACTTGCTGCATCGGATTGTCGGCCTCCGGCGTCGGATTGACGCCGTAGAGTGCGGCCCCCGGCCGCACCATGTCGAACTGGAAGGGCGCGCCGAGGAAGATACCGGAGGAATTGGCGAGCGCCGCCGGCACGCCTGAGAACTCGCTGGCGATGCCGCGGAAGGCTGCGAGTTGTCTTGCATTCACCGGGCTGTTGAGCTGCTCGGCCGAGACCAGATGGCTCATCACCAGCGTGATGCCGTGATCGCCGGCATTGATTCGGGGGATGATGGCCTGCGCTTCCGCAAGCGTCAGGCCGAGCCGGTTCATGCCGGTGTCGATGTGAACAGCGGCGCCTCCGGTCCAGCCGGTGCGGCGGCAGAACACGTCCCATTCGGCGAGCTCGTTGAGGTCGCCGATCACCGGCCGGCAATTGATCTTCGCATAGTGCTCGCCGGTGTTCTGGAAATAGCCGCTGAGCACGTAGATCGTGGGCTCCGGCACGGCCGCGCGCACCTTGCGCGCTTCCTCTATGGTGGCGACGAAGAAGGTCTTGCAGCCGGCCTTGCTCAGGGCACGCGCGACTTCGGCGGCGCCGCAGCCATAGGCGTCGGCCTTGATAACCGCCGAGCACTCGGCCGGCACCGCCGTCTTCTCGAGCTTGCGCCAATTGGCGATGATGGCGTCGAGATCGACGGTGAGTACGCCGCCATAGGCGGCGAGCGCGGCAGCCTGACTGGCCTCCGCGGAGAGAAGACCGGATTGGGGGATCGTTTTCGGGTCGGACGCCATTGTCATGGCGCCGTTTTACGCAAGAGACCCGAGGGGTTCAACCCGGGGAACAGTTTCTAATAGTCGCTGCGATCCGGCAATTGGCCGTCATGGGCGAGGTCGCCGAAGCGGGTGACCGAGGCGTCGAAGTGCAGCTCGACCGTGCCGGTCGGGCCATGGCGCTGCTTGCCGATGATGACTTCGGCCCGGCCGACCGTGCGTTCCATGTCGGCCTGCCATTTGGCGTGCTCCTCAGTGCCGGGACGCGGCTCCTTCATGGCGAGGTAATATTCCTCGCGGAACACGAACAGCACGACGTCGGCGTCCTGCTCGATCGAGCCGGATTCGCGCAGGTCCGAGAGCTGCGGCCGCTTGTCGTCACGCGATTCCACCTGACGCGAGAGCTGAGACAGCGCGATCACGGGGACGTTGAGCTCCTTCGCCAGCGCCTTCAGGCTGGTCGTAATCTCCGTGATTTCCTGCACGCGGCTGTCGCTGGCGCGCTTGCCCGAGCCGGACAACAGCTGGATGTAGTCGATCACCAGGAGATCGAGGCCCTTCTGGCGCTTGAGCCGCCGGGCGCGCGCCATCAGCTGCGCGATCGACAGGCCGCCGGTGGCGTCGACATAGAACGGCAGCGATTGCAGCTCGATCGAGACCTGGCGGATCTTCTCGAAATCGGCTTCCGTGATGCCGCCGCGGCGGATGTGCGAGGAGGGGATGCCGGTGCGCTCGGCCACGATACGCGTGGCGAGCTGGTCGGCCGACATTTCGCAGGAGAAGAAGCCGATCACGCCGCCATTGGCGGCCTTCATGGTGCCATCGGCCTGGAGTTCCGGAACATAGGCTTGCGCGACGTTGTAGGCGATGTTGGTCGCCAGCGAGGTCTTGCCCATGCCGGGACGTCCCGCCACGATGATGAGGTCGGAATGCTGCAAGCCGCCCATCTTGGTGTCGAGATCGCGCAGGCCCGTCGAGATGCCCGACAGCTTTCCGTCGCGCTGGAACGCCTTCGCCGCAAGATCGACGGCGACCGTCAGCGCCTGCGAGAATTTCTGGAAACCGCCGTCATAACGGCCAGACTCGGCAAGTTCGTAGAGCTTGCGTTCGGCGTCCTCAATCTGCGCCCGCGGCTGAAAATCGACGGGCGCGTCGTATGCGACATTGACCATGTCCTCGCCGATGCCGATCAGGTCGCGCCTGAGCGACAGGTCGTAGACGGTGCGGCCGTAATCCTGGGCGTTGATGATGGTGGTCGCTTCGGCGGCGAGCCGCGCCAGATATTGCCCGATGGTCATGCCGCCGACATCGGTATCGGCGGGAAGGAACGTCTTCAGCGTGACGGGCGTCGCGATCTTGCCCATTCGGATCAGGCTGCCGGCGGTCTCGAAAATGGTCTGGTGTAGCGGCTCGAAGAAATGCTTCGCCTCCAGGAAATCGGATACGCGATAGAAGGCGTCGTTGTTGACGAGGATCGCGCCCAGGAGGCTCTGTTCCGCCTCGATATTGTGTGGCGCGCTCCGATAGGCGGGCGTTCCGGCGTCGGGCGCGAGTTTGAGAACGTTCGAATCAGTCAGGGCCATGGTCGGACGTGCTTAGCAATTTTCTAGGGCGGATGCGGGGCGGGGATAAAGCGCCGCTGCAGGCGAAAGCGGAAGCAAAAGCTGACCGCTATCAACCGTTCAGTGAAAATGGTGGATGATTGGCCGCCGCAGCACGCCCCGCGCTTGACGGATTTTCGCGGAACCGGGTGCGGCTTGGGAGCGGACGCACCCGCGCCGTGCAAAAAGCCTGAAGGCGTGAACCTTATGGATTGGCGCGCAGACCTATCGAAGAACGCGCGAATTGACGCACGCTGGGAGCTTTCGGCTCGGATTCAGACCAGCAGGAGGTAGACCAGCGCAGCCAAGGCCGCCCCGATGCCGGTGACGATCAGGGCGTAATCGGTGCGGAGGTCGTTTTGCACGTCGAATGCGGTTTGGGTCTCTTTGCGCATGGCGACGATCTAAGCCAAGTCCGACCAGTTTTGTGTGAAGCAGATCACATCTTCCCGGATTCTTTCGGGTAGAGCCGGAACAGGCCGGCGGGCAGGGGGTTGTCCCCGACTCGCCAGCAGGGAGACGCAAGCGATGCGGCCAGAACGGCAGCAGCAGATGTGGCGAAGCGAGGCAGGCAGCCGGCTTTGGCTAGCCGGACTGATCGCGGCCATGGAGCACGCCGAGCGGCCTGAAGTGCGGCGTCAGCCGGTTGCACCTGAAGTGCTTTTGGAATTACGGACGCAACTGGCGCTAACCGCCTCCTTGCGGCTTTCCCAGATTTCCGGCCTGCATCATTAGGGCTTATTCACCTGCAAGCTTCAGCCTGGGCTTGGCGCCGCCCTCGTTGGCCCGCAGCCGGGCCTCTTCGCGCGCGATGTAGTCGCGCGTCATCGGCACGACGCCTTGGCGCCGGGTGAGCTGGATCTGGAAGTTCATCATTGCCTGCTTGCGGAAGGTCATTTCGCAGGCCGCCAGGTAGAACTCCCACATCAGCGCGAAGCGCTCGTCGTAGAGCTGCACGGCTTCCTCGCGCCGCGCCATGAAGCGCTCTCGCCAGGCTTTGAGCGTCTCGGCGTAGTGCAGGCGCAGGATCTCGATGTCGCAGACCAATAGGCCCGCCCGCTCAATCGACGGCAGCACCTCGGAGAGAGCGGGGATGTAGCCGCCGGGGAAGATGTATTTGGCGATCCAGGGATTGGTCGAGTCCGGTCCCTGCGAACGGCCGATCGAGTGCAGCAGCATGACGCCGTCCTCGCTCAGCAGCTCGGCGCAGCGTTGGAAGTAGGTGTCGTAGAAGCGGGCGCCGACATGCTCGAACATGCCGACCGAGACGATGCGGTCGAATGGGCCTTCGATGTCGCGGTAGTCCTGCAGCAGGAATTTGGCCGACCCCGTCAGCCCCTTTTCGGCGGCGCGCGCATTGGCGATTCGCAATTGCTCGGTGGACAGAGTGATGCCGGTGACGTCGGCGCCCGCGATCTCGGCAAGATAGAGCCCGAGCCCGCCCCAGCCCGAGCCGATGTCGAGCACACGCTGGCCCGCCCCGACGAGCAGCTTCGCGGCGATGTGCCGCTTCTTGGCGAGCTGCGCGTCATCGAGCGTGGTCTCCGGCGTCTCGAAATAGGCGCAGCTATATTGCTTGTCAGCATCAAGAAAGAGCGAATAGAGCCGGGCGTCGAGATCGTAGTGGTGCGCCACGTTCCTGCGGGAGCGCGAGCGCGGATTGAACTGCTTGAGGTGGCGGGTCAGATAGCGCAGGTGCCACCACGGTTTGGCCCACTGCGGCAATAGGTCGGGTTGATCCAGCAGGATCGCGAGGGCATCAGCTATGGTGCCGTGTTCGACGACGAACTCGCCATCCATATAGGCTTCGCCAAGCCCGAGCTCGGGGTTGATGAGGATTTTTCGTTCTGCGTCTTTCGTGACGAAACGGACTGCGACCGGGGCGCCGGAGCCGTCGCCGACGGTGAACGTCCTCCCGCTTGCGCTGGTCACCGTCATCGACCCGCGCCGGATGAATTGAGACAGAAACTTATGCAACAAGCGGTCCATCGGCATTTCCTCTCGAGCGGACCCGAAAGTTTGCGACTAACCCGGCCTTCATATCTGACGCCCAGGCGCCGCAGCGGTTCCTATGCGTTTGCATCTAAAATCTAGCGAGCCAGTTCCGGCTCCGCCATTGCGCTGTGCTCAAAGCCGATATTCGAAAAGCGCTTAATCACATCCTTGCGCGCGGGCCTGCTTCCATTCGCGGCTCAATCGGATAAAAGGTGACCGCCGCCGCGCGGGATGCCGGCTGCACCTCTCGGATTTCAGTGGAGATGATGGGAAATGTCGAGCCGAGCGTTCAGTCTCGCGACGGTACTGCTTCTGATCGGCTTCGGCGCAACCGATACCGTGCTTGCGCAGGCAACGAACCTCGAGGCCGGCAAGACTCCGTCCCAGCTCTTCGCGCAGACCTGCAATGCCTGCCACAGGAGCCCGCGGGGACTTCTGAAGTCCGTGGCGCCGAGTTCGCTGCCGGGCTTCCTGCGCCAGCACTACACCACGAGCTCGGATATGGCGGGTATCCTCGCCTCCTACCTCGTCTCCAATGGTGCCACCGACGCCCGGTATCAGGCCAAGGACGGCAGGGACAAGAAGGACGGCGCCAGGGAGCGAGAAGCCAATACAGCTCCGGGCCAGTCCGAACATCAGGGCCGCCGCCAGCGCTCGCAGGAGGCCGCCAAGCCGGAGGGCGAGGGGTCCGCTCCTGCGGCCGAGGGCCCGCGCCAGAAGCGGGCTGCGCGGCCGGCTGACGAAGGCATGAAATCCGAAGGCCAGGCAGCACCCGAGGGGCGCAAAGCCAAGCGCCGCGGCAGGCCCGGCACTGAGGAAGCACCGAAGGTCGACGCCGCCGCGCCGGCCACTGAAGACAAGAAGAGCGAGCCGAAGCCTGAGACGGCCAAGCCCGACAGCGCCAAGGTCGAGCCGGGTCGTGACGAGACCAAGCCCGACAGTGGTAAGGCATCGGAGAAGCCCGCCGACGCCATGCCTGATACCGCGAAGGTCGAGCCGCGCGGCAGTGAAGCTCCGCCGCTGCGCCCCGATCCGGTGCCGCAGGTGATGCCGTCTGCACCAGCCACCGTGACGCCGATCGAGCCGGCCGCGCCCAGAGCGACGGGAGAGGCGGCTCCGACGCCGACTGCGCCTGCTGCCAGCTCCGAACCGGCCAAGGCGCCGGCACCTCCCGCAACCGCTGCAGCTCCGCCTGCCGCGCCAGCCGAGTCGTCCGGTCCGCCGACGCCGCCGATCTCGCGCTAACCAGCCTGGTTTTGATGGACATGCGCGACCGCTTTGATCGCGGCCTCCGCATTGAATTGACGAGGCCTAGAGTGCCACTCTAGAGTAATGCTCTAGGAGGCGGCAATGACGGCGAGCGTGCGAGACGAGCTGTTGGCGGCCGGGCTGATCGTGTTCGACCGCGTTGGTTTCGAAGCCGCGACGGTGACTGCGATCCGCACCCGCGCGCGCGCCTCCAATGGCAGCTTCTTTCACGCCTTCGGCTCGAAGAAGGAGCTCGCCGGTGCGCTGTTCCTGCAGGTCCTGCGGCACTATCACGCCGCAATGCTGACCGCGCTCAATCCCGTCCCCGGTGCGGAGCAGGGCATCGATCGGCTGATCCGGGCGCATCTTGAGTGGGTCGTGACCAGCCGGCGCGAGGCGCGCTACCTCTTCGAGATTTCCCGCAGCGAGTGGGACGAGGAGGTTCGCGAAGCCCAGCGCGCGCAGAACGCGCGCCTCGCCGACGGCATCGACCGCTGGCGCGCGCCGCTGGTTGCACGCGGTGAGCTCTTGCCGATGACGGCGGCAATGTTCATCAGCCAACTGATCGGGCCGGCGCAGATCTTCTGCCGCGCCTTCCTGTCGGGACGTGACCACACCGATCCTCGCGGGGAGGCCGAGATGCTGATCGCCTGCGCCATTCGGGCGCTAAGGCCGTTCGACCGCATCAACGAGCAACAGGAGAGAGTGCATGTCAGCCGCAGCTGATCCGGAGTTCGCACCGATTGCCGAACGCATCCACGCCAATGTCGGCCGGCAGGGCTTCATGAACCTGGTCGGCGCCGAGCTTTCGGACTTGTCGCGCGGCACCTGCACCATCGCCGTGGATCGCCGGCCGGAACTGCTACAGCAGCACGGCTTCTTCCACGGCGGCGTCACCGCCTTCCTGATCGACAACGCCACAACGATCGCAGCCGCGACCTCGCGTGGCCAGCCGGCGCTGACGGCGGAGTACAAGCTCAATTTATTGTCGCCTGCAGTCGGCGAGAAGCTGATCTGCCGTGCCCGCGTAATCAAGCCGGGCCGTCAGGTCTCGGTGGTTGCGGCCGACGTATTCTGCGTCAGCGACGGCGTCGAGAAGCACACGGCAACGGCGCTGGCCTCGATTTCGATGTTGAGCGAGGACGTCGCCGCGAAAACGAAAAGCCCGGCCGCCTGAGGCGACCGGGCTGATTTTGAGCTCGTCATTCCGGGGCTCGCGAAGCGAGAACCCGGAATCTCGAGATTCCGGGTCTGGTCCTTCGGACCATCCCGGAATGACGACATTGGAATTACTTCTCTTCCGTAGCCGGCGCCGGCTCGACCTCGTCGTGCTGGGCTTCCGGATCGAAGAACTCGCCGGCCGCGGCGATTGCCTCGGCGGCCGCGTCGCGGTCCTCGTTGCGGGTCGAGATGTCCTCGCCGCGGTTGATGCGCTCGGCCTCGTCCTGACTGCGCGCGACCGTCACGGTGATGTCGACCTCGACCTCCGGGTGAACGGCGACGGTGACCGTGTGCTTGCCGATGGTCTTGATCGGTGCGTCGAGCTGCACCTGCGGACGGTCAAGATGGACGCCGTCGGTTTCGAACGCCATGACGATGTCGCGCACGGTGACCGAGCCGAACAGCTGGCCGGCTTCGGAGGCCTGGCGGATCACGATGATGTTCTTGCCCTGGATCTTTTCGGCGACCTTTGATGCTTCGCCCTTGGCCTGGAGGTTGCGCGCCTCGAGCTCAGCCTTCATGCCGTCGTACTTGGCACGGTTGTCGGCGGTGGCGCGCAGCGCCTTGCCGCGCTTGAGCAGAAAATTGCGGGCATAGCCGTCGCGAACCTTCACGACTTCGCCCATCTGGCCGAGCTTGGTGACGCGTTCCAGCAAAATGACTTCCATATTCGTTCTCCTTTGAAGGGATCTGTTTCAGTTTCCGGGGTTGGACTTAAGAGGTTGGCAGCGGCGGCGGCTGCCGGCTGCGCAGGAAGCGCTCGCGGAAGCCGAACACGGCATCCGCAAGACCGAGGATCACCATCGCGATGACGGGCCATCCGAACACGACGACGACGGCGTAGGTCGAGCCGAGCCAGAAGGTGCGGCTCTTCAGCGCCAGCGTCAGCGTATGCAGCACGGCAAAACCGGTCAGCGCATAGCCCATCATCAGCGCGGCCGTGGTGATCTGCGCGACGATCGCGAGCAGCCCGCCGGTGAAGCAGAAGGCGAGCGCGATGCAGAGTGCCACGAGCGTCATCGGCGGCAGCTCGGCCGTTTTCAGGTCCGGCCAAGGGCGACGCAGCCGGCCCGACGTCGCGGTCACCTTGGCGCTGAGCCAGAGGCTGAGAGTCAGCGTCATCATCGCGACGATGGTGGCGGCGGCCGGTGCAATGCGCACGAGTGCGTCGACGAACTGGCTGGCTTCACCCGAAGTTTGCGGATCGGCGGCGCGGAGGAGGCGCATCAGGCCTCGCCGCAGCGTGAGGCTGATGGTGTCGGCGTCGGTGCCGAGCGTGAGCAGGGCGGCAATGGTGGTCAGCGCGGCGAAGCCTGCGATCCAGAGCAGGATGCGGCCGACCGGATACCACTCGACCTCGGGCTCGGCTTGCGGCTCGAACGCGGAGGCGTCTGGTGCGACGCTTCCCACCGGCCGGCCAAGCAGGACGAGATGGCCGAGCCACCAGGCCGGCAATGCGACGGTGACGGCGAAGGCGATGCAGTAGGGCACGCCGAACAGCGCGCCGAGGCCGATTGCGGCGGCAATGCCGCCGAGGCTCGCGCAAAGCGGCCCCCAGCCGATCGCGGCGACCATCAGAGGCAGCGGTGCGAGATAGAACAGGACGAGCGAGATCAGCGCGCCCGAGATGATCGAGGCGAACATCAGCGCCGACGCGGCGCCGGCGATCAGGGCTATCAGTCCAAAGGCCATCATCAGCTGTCCCGCTCCCTTCGAGCGGTTAGAGGCGTCGTTTGCCCCAACCATCGGCGACCGGACGACCCGGAGGCCTTATGAGTTCAGAACGCGAGGACCGGCGGCTCAGCGGCCGCCGGTCGAATTGGTCGCGTCAGCGAATGACGTAGGGCAAGAGGCCCAGGAACCGCGCGCGCTTGATGGCGCGGGCGAGCTCACGCTGCTTCTTCGCGGACACCGCGGTGATGCGGCTCGGCACGATCTTGCCGCGCTCGGAGACGTAACGCATCAGCAGCTTGGAGTCCTTGTAGTCGATCTTGGGAGCATTGGTGCCCGTGAACGGGCAGCTCTTGCGACGACGGAAAAACGGACGGCGTGCACCAGCTTCAGCCATTGATCTTACTCCGCATCCGCAGTGGGTTCAGCTTCTTCGCGCGGACGGCGCGGGCCGCGGTCACCGCGGAAGCCGCCCTCGCGGTCGCCACGGAAGCCGCCTTCACGCTCGCCGCGGAAGCCACCGCCGCGGTCGTCACGCTCGCGATCACGATCGGCCTTGCGCATCATCGCGGACGGGCCTTCCTCGAGTTCTTCGACGCGGACGCTGAGATAGCGGATCACGTCTTCGCTGATGCGCTCCTGGCGCTCGATCTCGGCGATCGCCGCGGACGGCGCATCGATGTTGAGCAGCACGAAATGCGCCTTGCGGTTCTTGTTCATGCGATAGGTGAGGGAGCGAACGCCCCAATTCTCGGTCTTGGTAACCTTGCCGCCGAGACCCTCGACGATACCGGTCATTTGCGCAGTCAGCTCTTCGACCTGCTGCGGGCTCGCGTCCTGACGCGCGAGAAAAACATGCTCGTAAAGAGGCATGGAAGTCCTTTCCTCATGTTGGCGCATCGCCCGGCGTCAAGCCCTTAAGAGACCTTCGGAAAGGACTCTGGGATTAAGCTCAGAAGGCGGAAACACGGGACGACGGGCCGACTGGCCCTGCCACACCAAAATCACGGATGATTTGCTGAGACCGTCCGTTCAGCTCCCGGCCGGGGTCTGCGGATGGGCGCCTTATACGGATTTTGGCCGGCTTTGCAAGGTTGGGGGCCAAGTCTCGGCTCGCACAACCGAAGCCGGGTGGCGGTCGGCTCGCAAATCGAACTAGCTTGACCTGCTTGTTTGTATAGCATACAAAGAAGTCAGCGGGAGGATCCAATGGCAGACAATTCTGCCCATGCTCCGTTCGAACCGGGCGCCAGCGACCCCAAGCACGCCGCGCGCGCCACACGCACGGCCGGCCGCAAGATGCGGTCGCTGCTGTTGGATGCGGCAAGCCCGCTGTTCCGGGAGCGGGGGCTGTCGGGCACGTCGATCACCGACATCGCGGCCGCGGCGGACGCGTTCCCGAGCCAGATCACCTACTACTTCCGCACCAAGGAGGCGCTGTTCGTCGAATGTGCCTGCCGCGAGCTGCTGTATCTGGCGCACGCGACGGAACAGGCGGCGCTGAGGACGCGTACGCCGCAGGAATACACGCACGCGCTGGCGGAGACGGTCACGGCGAGTGATTCGGTCGCCTTCTTCGCCGAAGCCCTGACACTGACGCGGCGGCGGCAGGATCTGGCGCCGCTGGTTGAGCGCACCATCGAACGGCTGCACAGCGAAGGCGCGCGGGCCTATGCAAGCCAGGTCGCACGACACGGCTGGCGCTCGTTGCGCGCGCCCGATGAAAGCTCGCGGCGGTTCTGGGCCGTCGCTATCGGCGTCATTCTCGAAGGCTACGCCATGGGCCGATCGCCGGAGGAGCTCTGCAGCGAGATGCTGCGCGTGCTCGGTGAGCAGGCGAAATCCACAGGCGAGGCTGCGCGCCTGCGTCTGGTCGAGCAGCGCGATGCGCCGAGCAATTCGGATGAGGAGAGTTAGGCCATGACCCCGCTTCGCATGCGTGCCCGCGATTTCCTGACCGACGATCAATTGGCCGACGTGCGCCAGCGCGTGACGTGGAAAGGCGTTGCGCTGATCGCGCACGCCTGGGCGCTCATCATCGGTGCGATCGCTCTGGTCGCGTGGTGGCCCAATCCGCTGACGTACATTCTCGCCGTCGCCATCATCGGCTCGCGCCAGCTTGGACTTGCCATCCTCATGCATGACGGCGCGCATGGCTGCTTGTCCGCCGATGAGAAAACCAATCTGGCGCTGAGCCAATGGTTCTGTGCCTATCCGCTGTTTGCGGAGACGCGGAGCTACCGGCGCTATCACTTGCAGCATCACGCGCGCACCCAGCAGGACGACGATCCCGATCGGGTGCTGTCGGCGCCGTTTCCGATCACCAAGCTTAGTTATCGCCGCAAGTTCATTCGCGATATCAGCGGACAGACCGGCTACCAACAGCGCAAGGCGCAATTGCTCAACGCGCTCGGGCCAAAGGACTGGGCATGGCGGCAGCGTGCGGCGCATTTCTGGGAAAAGCTCGGCCCACAATGCGTCGTCAATGCCGCAATGTTTGCTGCGCTCGCGGCGGCCGGCGTGTGGTGGGCCTATCTATTGCTATGGCTGGTGCCGCTGCTGACCTGGATGATGGTCATCACCCGCATCCGCAACATCGCCGAGCACGCCGTCGTCCCTGACGGCAATGACCCATTGCGCAACACTCGGACCACGCATGCCAATTTTCTCGAGCGCCTGTTCATCGCCCCGTACTACGTGAATTATCATCTCGAGCATCACCTCTTGTTCTATGTGCCCTGCTACAATTTGCCGAAGGTGCATCGCCTGCTGAGCGCCAGCCTGCATGCCGACCGCATGGAGGTGCAGCCGGGCTATGCCGCGGTGCTGCGGCTTGCCACCGCGAAGCCGAATCAGGACGATCGGCCGGGGCAGCTGGTCAACAGCGCGCGCCGCGCGCGGGCGGGGGCAGAGGTCGACGTCAACCAGACAGCCGGCGGATTCTAGGAAAGCCACATCCCTGGTTGAATGCTGGCCGGGGTTCCCATCTTGGCTTGACAGTCCGACCCCGGACAGTGTCTACGGCCCCCTTTGGAGCGTAATCCGGAACCTTGGGCTGAGGCCGCGCGTAGTCGGCTGCCGGTTCTCGTGAGGATCACGCCCGACATGCAGGGAGCGCCGATGACGGCAGCATTTACATTTCCTGGGCAGGGGTCCCAGGCGGTTGGCATGGGCAAGGCCCTCGCCGACGCCTTTCCGGCGGCGCGCGCCGTGTTCGATGAGGTCGATGCCGCGCTTGGGGAGGAATTGACGGCGACCATTTGGGATGGTCCGGCCGAGACCCTTCAGCTGACCGAAAACGCCCAGCCAGCTCTGATGGCGGTCTCCCTCGCAACCCTGCGCGTGCTGGAGAGTGAAGCCGGTTTTTCCGTCGGGCGGGACGCAGCCTTCGTCGCTGGCCACTCGCTTGGTGAATATTCGGCGCTGGCTGCGGCCGGCAGCCTGAGCATCTCCGATACCGCTCGGCTGCTTCGCACCCGCGGTCTCGCAATGCAAAAAGCCGTGCCAGTCGGTGCCGGTGCAATGGCCGCGCTGCTTGGCCTCGACTACGAGGCCGCCATCGAGGTCGCCCAAGAGGCGGCGCAGGGGCAGGTCTGCCAGGCCGCCAACGACAATGGCGGGGGGCAGGTTGTGGTCTCCGGCGACAAGGCGGCGGTCGATCGCGCCGTCGAGATCGCCAAATCCAAGGGCGCCAAGCGCGCGATGCTGCTGCCGGTGTCGGCGCCGTTTCATTGCAAGCTGATGCAGCCGGCCGCCGACGCCATGGCGGAGGCGCTCTCGATGGTCACGATCAAGGCGCCGGCCGTGCCGTTGGTGTCGAATGTGCTGGCGAGCGCCATCACCGATCCCGACGAGATCCGTCGCCGCCTGATCGAGCAGGTCACGGGCACGGTGCGCTGGCGTGAATCGGTTGCCTATATGGCAGCGCAGGGCGTCACCCGTTTCTTCGAGATCGGCGCGGGCAAGGTGCTTACGGGACTCGTCAAGCGCATTGCGGACGGTGCCGTCGGCGTTGCGGTTGGCGGTCCGAGCGATATCGCTGCCGCCAAGGATGCACTGGCCGCTGCCAAGCAGGCTTAGAGGAGTACTTCATGTTCGATCTGACTGGCAGAAAGGCGCTCGTCACCGGCGCGACCGGCGGCATCGGCGGCGCGATCGCGCAGGCGCTGCATGCGCAGGGCGCTGCCGTTGCGATTTCCGGAACGCGCAAGGACGTGCTGGAGGAGCTTGCCGGCAGGCTCGGCGAGCGCGCCTTTGTGCTACCCTGCAACCTCTCCAAGGCCGATCAGGTCGAAGCGCTGGTGCCCGCCGCGGAAGCCGCGATGGGACAAGTCGACATCCTCATCGCCAACGCGGGCATCACCCGCGACAATCTCTTCGTGCAGCTTCGCGACGAGGATTGGGAGGAGGTCATCAACGTCAATCTGACCGCGACCTTCCGCCTGGCGCGCGCGGCGACCAAATTGATGATGCGCAAGCGCTTCGGCCGCATCGTCGCCATCACCTCGGTGGTCGGCGTCACGGGCAATCCGGGGCAGGGCAATTATACAGCATCGAAAGCGGGCCTGATCGGCATGATCAAGACCCTCGGCGCCGAATACGCTAAGCGCGGCGTGACCGCCAATTGCATCGCGCCCGGCTTCATCAAGACGCCGATGACGGATGCGCTCAACGACAAGCAGCGCGAAACGATTCTGACCAAGGTTCCGGCTGCGCGCCTGGGGACGCCCGAAGACATCGCGGCAGCCGCCGTCTACCTGAGCTCGAACGAAGCGGCTTACGTCACCGGGCAAACCATCCACGTCAACGGCGGCATGGCCATGATCTGACGCCTCGTGCCGCACCGCCGGTCAGGCCGGTGCCGGATGCGGCAAACGGCCGTTTCCGGAGCGAAATGAGGCTTGTAGTCAAGGCAATTGAAGTATGATAACCGGACCTACAACGGATGGGCAAAGAACGCCATTGCAGGTTTTTGAAACCCTGTATATTGGCGATGCGGAGCCTTTGGCCGTCGTTCGCCGGGGCCTGCATCGGTTAGGATGGGCCAAATCAAAGTTCGTAAGCGAAGGCAGTCAAACGACCACGACGGCTCGTATCGTCCCGGGGGGTCGGGTCTACAGGGAACAACACGAGGTTAAGCAATGAGTGACATTGGCGAGCGGGTTAAGAAGATCGTGGTCGAACACCTTGGTGTTGAACCCGAGAAGGTTGTCGACAACGCGAGCTTCATCGACGACCTCGGCGCCGACAGTCTGGACACCGTCGAGCTGGTGATGGCGTTCGAAGAGGAATTCGGTTGCGAGATTCCGGACGACGCTGCGGAAACGATTCTCACCGTCGGCGACGCTACGAAGTTTCTCGAGAAGAACGCGAAGAGCTAAGGCTCTTCAATTTCGCGGGGACAACATTGAAACCGGACGGGCCGCTTCGCAGCGGTCAGCCGGTTTCTTGTTATTGGCCGTGAATCTGTCGATACGGAGTTTTCGGATATGAGGCGGGTCGTCGTCACGGGTCTCGGCATGGTGTCGCCACTCGGCTGTGGCGTCGAGCCGACCTGGAAGCGCATCCTCAACGGCGAGAGCGGTGCGCGCAGAATCGAGAGCTTCGACGTCTCCGATCTTCAGACCAAGATCGCCTGCACGGTCGTGCGCGGCGACGGGTCGAACGACACGTTCAATCCTGACAAGTGGATGGAGCCGAAGGACCAGCGCAAGGTCGACGACTTCATCATCTTCGGCATGGCCGCAGCCGGCCAGGCGCTCGACGATGCCAACTGGCATCCCGAGACCGAAGAGGACAAGTGCGCGACCGGCACCATGATCGGGTCCGGCATCGGGGGTCTCAACGGCATTGCCGACACCGCGATTCTGCTCAAGGAGCGCGGGCCGCGCCGAGTGTCGCCGTTCTTCATTCCGGGGCGTCTGATCAACCTCGCCTCTGGCTACGTGTCGATCGCGCACGGGCTGAAGGGACCGAACCATTCGGTGGTCACAGCCTGCTCGACCGGCGCGCACGCGGTGGGCGATGCCGCTCGCCTGATTGCGCTCGGCGATGCCGACGTCATGGTTGCCGGCGGTGCCGAATCGCCGATCAGCCGCATCGGCATTGCCGGCTTCAATGCCGCGCGCGCGCTGTCCACCGGTTTCAACGAGACGCCCGAAAAGGCCTCGCGTCCCTATGACAAGGACCGCGACGGCTTCGTGATGGGTGAGGGCGCCGGCGTCCTGGTGCTCGAGGAGCTCGAGCACGCCAGGCGCCGCGGCGCGAGGATCTATGCCGAGGTGATCGGCTACGGCCTTTCCGGCGATGCCTATCACATTACCTCGCCGTCGCCCGATGGCGATGGAGGCTTCCGCAGCATGGCGGCCGCGCTCAAGCGCGCCGGTCTCACGGCATCCGATCTCGACTACATCAATGCGCACGGCACCTCGACACCGCTCGGCGACGAGATCGAACTCGGTGCGGTGGAGCGCCTGCTCGGTAACGCTGCCTCCAAGGTTGCGATGTCCTCGACCAAATCGTCGACGGGTCATCTCCTCGGCGCGGCCGGTGCGATCGAGGCGATCTTCGCCATTCTCGCGATTCGCGATAATGTCGTGCCGCCGACCATCAACCTCGACAATCCGTCGGTCGAGACTGCGATTGACCTCGTGCCGCACATGGCGAAGAAGCGTGAGGTCAATGTCGCATTGTCGAACTCTTTTGGTTTTGGTGGCACCAATGCGTCGGTGATCGTGCGGCGCTTGGCCAATTAGTTTGCCTTTGAGACGAATCCACCGTTTTGCCGTATTCGGCGATAGTCATAGAAGTGGGCGCGTGCATTTGGCTCGGCAAGTCATTGTCAGGCCGCGATTGAACCGGCAGGATTCAGGTTGCTTCGATGAGTGAAAGGCCGCCCATTTCGCCCCGGAGTCCGCGGGCTGCACTCGAGCCCGAGCAGGTCCCGCCGCCGCCCAAGCGATCGGACCGTGCGCGCAATCCCTTCGTGGTGGTTGGCAACGCGATCATCACGCTGCTGTTGCTCGCCATGCTCGGTGCCGGCGGCGTCTATTATTACGGCCGGCAGGTGCTCGAGGCGCCGGGACCGCTGAAGGAAGACAAGATCGTCAATATCCCGCAGCGCGCGGGCAAGCGCGACATCGCCGAGACGCTGAACCGGGAAGGCGTAACCGACGTCAATCCGTGGGTGTTCATCGCCAGCGTCGCCGCGTTGAAGGCGAGCTCGGACCTCAAGCCCGGTGAGTATTCGTTCCAGAAGAACGCATCCTTGCGCGACGTCATCGCCACCATCGTCGAGGGCAAGGTGGTGCAGCATGCCGTGACGATCCCGGAAGGCCTGACCTCCGAGCAGATCGTGGCGCGGCTGTCCGACAACGACATCTTCACCGGCAGCGTGCGCGAGCTGCCGCGCGAGGGCACGTTGCTGCCGGAGACCTACAAGTTCCCGCGCGGCACCACGCGCGAGCAGGTGATCCAGCGCATGCAGCAGGCACACAAGCGGGTGCTGGCCGAGATCTGGGAACGCCGCAACCAGGACATTCCGGTCAAGACGCCGGAGCAACTGGTGACGCTGGCGTCCATCGTCGAGAAGGAGACCGGCAAGCCGGACGAGCGTAGCCGCGTCGCGGCGGTGTTCGTCAACCGCCTGAAGCAGAGGATCAAGCTGCAGTCCGATCCCACGATCATCTACGGCCTCGTCGGCGGCAAGGGCACGCTGGGCCGTCCGATCAAGCGCAGCGAGATCACGCAGCCCTCTCCCTACAACACCTATGTGATCGAGGGCCTGCCGCCGGGGCCGATCTCCAATCCGGGCCGCGCCTCGCTCGAGGCCGCCGCCAACCCGGCCCGCACCCGCGATCTCTATTTCGTCGCGGACGGCAGCGGCGGGCACGCCTTCACCGAGACCTACGACGCGCATCAGAAGAACGTCGCGAAGCTTCGTGCGATCGAGAAGCAGATCCAGAACGACACGGTCGAGCCGGCCGAGGACGCGCAGCCACCGGCCGCTGCTGCGCCCGGCGCCGCCGATACACCGACCGCGACCACGCCGGCACGGCCCAACCAGCAGAAAAAGCCGCCCGCGGTCCGGCCGGCCAATCCAGCCAATCCCGCGCCGGCCCGGCAGGGCGCGGTGCAGCCCTCGCCGCCGGTGGTCCAGCGCTAGGCCGGGGCTGCGCGCAGCGCCGTCCATGCTCTTTGCGGATTCCACTTTCCGGCAAAATAGTCTTAAGATTCGCGTGGCTTGATGGCCTCGCGAATCCCGCGTTTCTGGAGAATCTCAACCGATGGCGCTGTCGTCCATGACCGGGTTTGCCCGAAGCAACGGCGCAAGCGGGCCGTACACGTTCGAATGGGAATTGAAGTCGGTCAACGCCAAGGGTTTTGACCTCAGGGTGCGGCTGCCGCAGGGATTCGATGAGCTCGAGGCGCACGCCAAGAAGCGCGCCGGCGAGCTGTTGTCGCGCGGCACGGTCTACGCCAATCTCAACGTCAAGCGCACCAACGCCGCGGCCGCGGTCCGCATCAACGAGGACGTGCTCAACGCCGTGCTGAAGGCGGCGGCGCTGATCGCCGGCAAGGTCGATGCGGTGGCGCCGAGCGTCGACGGCCTGCTCGCCATCAAGGGCGTCGTCGAGGTCGCCGAGCCCGACGGCGACGAGGAGGAGGACAAGGCCGCACGCGCCGCCGTGGCGGAGGCCTTCGACAAAGCGCTTGCCGATCTCGTCGAGATGCGCAAACGCGAGGGCACCTCGCTGGGGCAGATCCTGACCCAGCGCGTCGACGAGATCGAGCAATTGGCGAAGAAAGCGGAGGCTGCGCCCGGCCGCAAGCCGGAGGCGATCAAGGCGAAGCTGGCAGAGCAGATCGCGGCCCTGCTCGACACCTCCGATCGTTTCGATGCCGATCGCCTGATGCAGGAAGCGATCCTGATCGCGACCAGGGCCGACATCCGCGAGGAGCTCGATCGCATCGCCTCCCACATCGCGCAGGCGCGCGAGCTGATCGGCAAGGGCGGTCCGATCGGCCGCAAGCTCGATTTCCTGGCGCAGGAGTTTCACCGCGAGGTCAATACCTGCTGCTCGAAGTCGAATGACATCGAGCTCACCAATACGGGACTCGCCATGAAGAATGTGGTCGAGCAGTTCCGCGAGCAGGTCCAGAATCTGGAGTGATCGATGACGACGGGCGGTCACGGAACTGACGGTGTCGAGCGCCGCGGATTGATGTTCGTGCTGTCCTCGCCCTCGGGCGCGGGCAAGACGACGCTGTCGCGTCTCCTGATCGAGCGAATGCCGGGCCTGAAGATGTCGGTCTCCGCGACCACGCGCGAGATGCGGCCGGGCGAGGTCAACGGCAAGGATTATTCGTTCGTCGACAAGGCCACGTTCGAAGCGATGGTGAAGGCTGGCGAGCTCTTGGAATGGGCGACGGTGTTCGACAACAGCTACGGTACGCCACGCGGCCCGGTCGAGGCGGCGCTGTCGGCCGGGCAGGACGTGCTGTTTGACATCGACTGGCAGGGCACGCAGCAGTTGCGCGAGAAGGCGCGCGCCGATGTCGTCAGCGTCTTCATCCTGCCGCCCTCGGCGGCCGATCTCGAGAAGCGCCTGCACTCGCGCGCGCAGGATTCCGACGACGTGATCCGCAAGCGGATGAGCCGCGCCAGTCACGAGATGAGCCACTGGGCCGAGTACGACTACATCGTGATCAACCACGACGTCGACGAGGCCTTCGGCGAAGTGCAGTCGATCCTGAAGGCCGAGCGTCTCAAGCGCGAGCGGCGGATTGGCCTCGCAGGCTTCGTGCGAAGTTTGCAAGGTCAGCTTCAAGGTTAGACCGCGACAGGCGCGGCCCTTCCTTCACCAGCTGTTCCAGCATCGTCGTGATGACGTCGACGTCGACCGCATCCTCGTGGCGGCCTGCAGGCGCCTCATCGCGATCCTTGCCGATCTCGTTGGCGGCGAGCCGGGGCGCAGCGGCCTCGATTTCGAAATCCCGGTCGAATATCTTGATCTTGGCCTCGGCGGGCCTGACCTCGTCAGGTTCTGCGGCAGGGATCGCGGCACGCGACTTGCGCGCGTCGATCAGATCGATCTCGCGGCCGATCGCGGCAAGTTTTGTCGCTTGTTTCGTCGCTTGAGGACGCGGCGCATCGAAGTCGATGGGGCGCGACGGCTGGGCGTTGGCCGACGTCGCATCGAGCCAGGGCGCGCGGCTTGCGTCCTGTTTCTGCGGCTCCCAATCGTCCCAATGTGTGCGGCGGTCGGCGGACTGGACCCGGACGCGCGCGCCGGCGAAGCGGTAGATGAGGCTGGCGAGGATTCCCGCGAGGGCCAGCGCACCGCCAATCACGAGCAGCAGCATCTGGACCGAGCCGGTCGGCTTGTCGGTCGTGCTGTCTGCCGCGGCGGGTGCCGGGGAGGAAGGGGATTTTGACGGCTTTGCGCTCGGCTGGGCGGCTGCCGCGACAACGGCAGGCGCCGGCTGCGGCGCGGGCGGGGCGGAGGTTGCGGAGACATCGGGCCACGGCGTGGCGGATTGTTGCGCGTTGCCGTCAGCGGCCTGATCTGCAGATGGTTGCGCCCGTGTCGCGCCTGCGGGTTGCGCAGTTGCGTTTGGTGCTTTGGCGGCGTCACCGCTCCGTGATGTCAGATACTCGGCGCGCGCATCCTGCGTCGGGTGTTGCTGCTGCGCCGGCGCGACTCCGGTCGGCGTATCGCTCGTAGCCTGCGCGCTCTGCACGGACTTCGCGCCGTCCTTGTCGCCGGCGGCGCGCAGATACCAGCACTGCCGCTTGGTCCCACGCTCGATGCGATAGTACCAGTGCTGCCCCTGCGGCGCGGCGCCCTTGGGCGAGACGAGGCAGTCGGCGGCCGCGTTGGCCGTGCTCGGCGCGTTCTGTGCGTTCTGCGACACGGCGGCCAGTGGCGCGCCGGCAATGATGCTGCCGACTAGCGCGGATATGAATTTTGCGGTGCGGTTGCCCATCCTGGTCTCCCGGTTACGCATGACGCAACTCTTACTCGCCCTTTGTCGTCAAAGACTTGGGTGGCAATGAGCCGCAAATCCGGAGAGGATGTGGCTTGAATCGGGCTCGCAGCGCGTTTGTTCCGCCGCGAAATTGGGCCTATTCGCGTCGCTATGCTCCGCCGAACTCCAGGTTCCGCCGCAGCTGGAACCACTGCGGGCGCCGAGGCGGCCGGAGCCGGTGAAGGTCACGCCGTCGTCTTGGTCGACGGTCTGGCTTGCGTATCGAGACAGAAGGAGCATAGCGGCGCGCTCCCGCGGCGCGTTCGCCCGCGTCTTGCTCTGCTCTCATCGCCCAATGATGGCCAAAGGGCGCAGGGAAGGCCGGGCGCCGGCGGCACCCGCATGTTCGTGCGCTACGAAGAGTGTGTATGCCACAAATCCGAAATTCGGAAAAGAAAAATCTTTTTGGGGTGAGTGCTTGACGAGGTGTTTTGCCCGACGCCCCCGGGGCCACATCAACCCCGCCGCCCGTCGTCTCGGATTCTACGTCATTTGCAAGCAGGCGGAGCCGAAGCGGCTACGTACTGGCAGCGTTCGTTTCGTGGGCGCTCCTTCTGTTGGTCGTGATGGGAACAATCCGAACGTATCCCGTCGTGACTGGAAAGGTTGCGGCCAACGTCTTCGCCCCAGACAATTCCGGACTATCGCCCTTGATGCAGCGCCTCGCACGGGCTCAGGCCAATTGCATCGAAGGTCTACCGGTTTTCGGCGGCTGTTGCGGCGGCTGCGCAACGCACCGGAATAGAAATCAAATGGCGGGCTGCGCAGGTTCTCCGTTGGAAACTTATCATCTCCGCAGCCGTTGAATCGCGGCTGAGGCGACGCTATGCCGGTTAAGGACCAGATCAAGAATCTCGCCAAGAAGCTGGTGGAGGAGCATCCCGACGCGGCGACACTGCGGGCGCTGGTGCGGGCTCGGAAGCCGGTGGCCATCCATTTCAGGGATGACGGCGTCGTGCCGAACAACCCGCATTTTCCGCTCTTGCTCTATCGCGGGGCGGTGAACCTCAAGCCTCGGCGTTTTGCGCCAGAGGTCATCATCGACACGCTGTTCGATGCGAACGGCTGGGGCCGGTCATGGCGCGATACCGTGTACGACTTTGTGCACTATCATTCGCAAGTCCATGAAGTGATGGGCGTGGCGCGCGGCACGGCCAGGATCGAGTGCGGCGGGATCAAGGGGCGGGTTCTGCGCGTGAAGGCCGGCGACGTTCTGGTGCTTCCCGCAGGCACCGGACACCGGCTCATTGAGGCCAGCCGGGACTTTCTGGTCGTCGGAGCGTATCCGCGGGACGGAACGTATGACGAGTGCACCGACACAAGGGAGCGTCCAGACGCCATCAAACGCATTACCAAGGTGCGCAGGCCGAAAGCCGATCCGGTGCTGGGACGCAACGGCCCGCTGCTCAAATCATGGCGGACCAAGCCGCGAGCGAGAGGGTAATGCGTTCGGCCCCCAGCTCGAGCATGCGTTCACTGGCTGCGTTCAGCTCAGATAGTCAGGCGCAAAATCCGCAAGCCTTCGCAGCTCTTCGGGCTGCAACAGCTCGATCTCGCTGCCTTCCCACGCGATCAATCCGCGATGTCTCAGCTCCTGGATGGTGCGATTGACATGGACGATGGACAGTCCGCAGGCGTCCGCCACGTGCCGCTGTGTCATCGGCATCTGAAAGCAGCCGTCGGTGACGAGCCCGACGATCTCCAGCCTCGCGGCGAGCTCGCAAATGAGATGCGCTACCTTCGGCAGCGCTGCCTGAGCGCCGAGGCGGGCGATCCATTGCCGCGAGATCGCCGCGTCAATCAGCGTCTCGCGCCAGAACGCGCGGGTCAGGTGGACGGAGCCATCGAGAAGCTGCCTGAGCTGACTGTGCGCGACGGTGCCGACGATGCTTGGCCCGAGGCCGACGAGGTCCGCATCCATGGTTGAGACCAGCAGCGTGTGCAGGCACGGCATGTCGCCGGGCACGTGGAATGCGAGGATCTGGCTGCGATCACCGACCATGCGGGCCTGATAGAAGAAGCCGCTCACAACAAAGACGCAGCGCGTGGCGGCCTCGCCCTGGCGCAGCACGATCTCGCCGTCCGCGACCTGGCGCAGCGTAGATGGCAAGCCGGCGATTTGCCGGCGTTCGTCCTCGGAAAGGCCTTCTATGGCATCGAGGCGCGCGATGAACTTCGAATGCGGCATGAGACTTCAGTCGTCACGGGGCACTTCGACAAAGCGCCGCGAGAGCTTTGCGACGGTCCAGTCGGAGACGGGCACAGCGCGGAACTCGCGGATAGCGTGGGCGAGTTCCTGATCCGACATCGGCCGGACCGGCTCGTTCAGCGTTCCCTTCAGGAAGGCGTGGTTGATGCTGTCCAAGTACTCGCTTCTTGGGTGCTCGCTTCGCTCCGATGCGAACAGGTGGCGGATGCGCTCAAGGATCGTGATAGGGCTCATGAGAAGGCCGGCTCGGTTCGGCGGTGATCGAGTTGAAGCAAACCGGTGCCATCGCAAACCGGTTAGCAACCTGTGCTTCCGCCTCGCGTTCTAATCCGCTGGATACAAGTCAGATGTATCATTTGATAGAACCAGTGCGATTTTTGGCGGCGGTATGGAAAAAGCCCACGAGGTGCTGATCCGGAACCTCTGCGAGCACACCGTGCTCGCAGAGGAGGATATTGCCGAGATCCGCACACTCACCTTCACGGTGCGCGACTATGCGCCGAACGAGGATTTCATCCGTCAGGGCGACGAACCTGAACATTCGGTCTTGGTCGTGTCGGGCATGGTCGCGCGCTACCATCTGCTTGGCAGCGGGCGGCGGCAATATCTCGCGTTCCATCTGACCGGCGACCTGCCGGACGCGCAAGGCCTGTTCATCGACCAAATGGACCATGGGCTGAGTGCGTTGGGGCCTGCTTCGGTCGCCTTCATCCCGCATCGCGAATTGTTCGCCGCGTTCAGGCGGCGACCGCTTTTCGGAATGGCCGTCTGGCGCGAGACGCTGCTCGACGCCGCGATCTTTCGCGAAGCCATCACCAACAACAGCGCCCGTCCCATGCAGGCGCGCATGGCGCACCTGTTCTGCGAGCTGTTCTATCGCGCCCGCGCCGCGCAACTGGTCCGCGGCAATCGCTGCCGCATGCCGATCAGCCTGGCGCAGCTCGGCGAGACGCTGGGCATGGCGATCGCGACCGTGAACCGGACGCTCGCCGATCTCAGGCGGAGCGGGGCCATGGATCTTCGCGATGGCGAGCTAATCGTGCTGAAATGGCGCGAGTTGCAGCGGCTCGGGGATTTCAACCCGGCCTATCTGCACCAGAAGCGTCAGTCGCCGCCGCAAGCGGCAGCGCACGTCAGCGCGAGGTCCGGCTCGAGAGTGGGGAACAACTCTGTCGCGGGCACGTCATCCATGGGACGAGGGAGATGCCCATGAAAGCACTCATCGCAGCAATTACATTTGCAGCCATGGCCGGGCCCGTCATCGCCCAGAATACCGGGCCCGCTCCACAGAGCGGCATGGAAAGGCCGGAGAACACCAACGGCGCCACGGAGAAGGGGACGATGGATACCACCGGCATGAATGCAAATCGGGCAAATCGGCCCGGCATGACCGATGCGTCCAAACAAGAGAACGGGACCGACGGCAAGAAAAAATAAGGGCCGGCGCCATCCACGGCGCCGGCCTTGCAGACATCTTGCAGACATATTGTGTATGACTTGCAATTGTCTCACTCGCGCGCGCAGCAATCGACCAGCGCGCGCCAGATACGTTCGGCCTGCAATTTCCGTTGACGTTCGAAGACGGCGTCATCCTCCGTCCGAGGCGATGTCGCGGTCGGCGTGTCGCGCGGCTCAACCCAGCGCTCCGAGATGGGATCGTACCATCGGCCGAGACTCGTCACATCCAACATTCCCCTCATCGTCTATCCCATGTGCCTGTTGCTGGTGTTCTGGGTGAGTTTGCCATGCGCATCCTGCTCGCGAATGTCCTGCTTCTCGTCATCGCGGGAACTGACGGCGCGCGACCGGCCGCCGTGGGACTCCGGTTCTGCTTGGGAACCGATCGCACCGTTTCGCCCAGGGCTTTGTCATCCGCATTAACTCCATCGTTGCTGATGCGGCATCAATGCAATGAACGTTCGCGGCGTTCCAAATGGTGCCGTTACGTTCCAGATGCCATTGAACTCTGTTCTCCGCCGGAGAACTACGGGCACCGGCTGAGCGTGCCCGCGTGTTCAGGAGTGAACATACAGGAGTGAACGCGTGCCAACCGGCGTCTCGGATACGCCGGGTAGCCGCCGAACACCATCATCCAAGGCGCGCTTCACGTTGCGCGGCGGCGTTGCTCCTCGCCGCATGCAGGCGGTAAGCGTCGATCGCCCTGTTGGCGAGCATCAACTGCCGGCGCTCCCCTGTTCGAAGCTGCGCTTCGATGGCATCGAGAATGACATTGGCGCTCTCGTCCGCAGGACCGAGCTCGCCGCTCTTCTCCAGGCAGCTCCAGGCGATGAAGAATGCGCTTTCGACGGTGCAACGGATCGACATGCGCTGCCAACGCGGCGCGGCCGCAGGTGTTCCGTACGGGCGGGCGAGACTTGCGTCAGGCCCGTCGCGCTTCGGTCAGTTCTTGAGCACGATGCGGCCGACCACCTTGCCGGCGCGGAGCTCGTCGATCCATTTCTGGACGTCGCCCATCGGCTCCTCCCGCATCGGCGTCGGCTTGATCTTGCCGGCGCGTGCGAGCGCCATCAGCTCGTGGGCTTCGGCGAGCGTGCCGACCATGAAGCCCTCGATGGTCATGCGCTTGTAGACCCATTGCACCATCGGCAGCGTGAACTGGCCGCCCATGAGGCCGGAGACGACGATCTTGCCGCCGCGCGCGGCGACCGCGACGGCAAACGCCATCGACTTCTCGTTGCCGGCGAAATCGACGATCTCGTCGAAGCCGCCCTCGCTCTCTTTCAGGATGCGCTTGATCACGTCGGGCTCGGCCGGATCGTAGGCGACGGCAGCACCGTTCTTCAGTGCGGTCTCGCGCGCGGCTGGCGAGAGGTCGGCGACCGTAATCGGCTGCTTGAACATCGCCTGCGCGAACGACAGGCCCATCATGCCGACGCCGCCGAGCCCGATCAGCAGGAGGTTACGCTGGCGCGGACGGTCGACCAGGCGCTTGAGCGCGCCATAGGCGGTGACGCCGGAGCACATTAACGTCGCGGCCTGGTTGACGGGAAGGGGATCGTAATCGAGCAAATATTTGGCGTCGGGCACCAGCACGTGGGTGGCAAAGCCGCCGTCGATGGAGACGCCGAGGAAGCGCTGCTTGACGCAGAGGTTCTCGTCGCCGTTCTGGCAGTCGCGGCACTGGCCGCAGCCGATCCACGGGAATACCGCCTTCTTCGCGCCGACGAGTCCGGCGGGAACGTCGGGGCCGACTTCGTCGACGACGCCGGCGATCTCATGGCCGAGCGTAAAGGGCAGCGTCATGCCGCGCGTGGTATCGAGCTTCTTGCCGCCGCCGAGATCGGCATAGCCGTCCTGGATGTGCAGGTCGGAGTGGCAGAGGCCGCAGCGCTCGATGCGGACCAGGACTTCGCGACCTTGCGGCTTGGGCGTCTCGACGATGGTCTCGCACAAGGGCGCGTCGAACTTGACCAGGGACTGCCTGCGCATCAGCGCCATTTTCTTTCCTCCGGAGTTCTTGGTTACTCAGCTTCGCTGCGTATATCAGCCAATTCACGGGCCATGGCAACAAAGCCGGCAATCGGAATGGTCTCCGCACGCCGCGTCGCATCGACGCCGGCGGCTTGCGCCAGCCGCGCCGGATCGACGCCAAGCGATTTCAGGCTTTGCCGCAGCATCTTGCGGCGCTGGCCGAACGCGGCGGCGGCGACCTGCTCGAGCAGCCTGCGATCACAGGCAAGTGGGTGTGGGCGCGGCTTAAGGCGCACCACGGAGGAGGTGACCTTCGGCGGCGGCACGAAGGCGGACGGCGAAATGTCGAACAGGATTTTGGTCTCGCAGCGCCAGTTGGCGAGCACGCCGAGCCGGCCATAGGCCTCCTCGTCCTCGCGCGCAACGATGCGCTCGCCGACCTCGCGCTGGAACATCAGCACCATCGTCTCGTACCAGGGCGGCCAGGGCTCGGTGGTGAGCCAGTTGATCAGGAGCTGGGTCGCAATGTTGTAGGGCAGGTTGGCGACGATTTTTGCTCGTTCGCCGTCGAGCAGCGGACGCGGGTCGAAACTCATGGCATCGCCATGCACGATCTCGAGCCGGCCGGGATAGCGCGCGGCGATATCCCCAAGCGCCGGGATCGCGCGCTCGTCATGCTCGATGGCGATGACGCGTCTCGCGCCGAGCGCGAGCAAAGCGCGCGTCAGCCCGCCCGGGCCGGGGCCGATCTCGACGATGGTGGAGTCCTCGAGCGGCGCGGCGGCGCGCGCGATGCGCGCGGTGAGGTTGAGGTCGAGCAGAAAGTTCTGGCCGAGCGATTTGCGGGCCGACAGCGCATGCTGGCGGATGACCTCGCGCAGCGGCGGGAGGTCGTCGATCGCGCTCATCAGAGGTTCGCAGCCGCCATGCGGCTGGCGAGCCGAAGCGCGGCGATCAGGCTTGCCGGATTGGCCTTACCGGTGCCGGCGATGTCGAAGGCGGTGCCGTGATCGGGCGAGGTGCGGATAAAGGGCAGGCCGAGCGTGACGTTGACGGCGTCGTCGAAAGCCACCGTCTTGATCGGGATCAGCGCCTGGTCGTGATACATGCAGACGGCGCAATCATAGGTCTGGCGCGCGGCCTCGTGGAACATGGTGTCGGCAGGCAATGGACCCCTGGTTTCGATGCCGTCGTTGCGCAGCGCCTTCAGCGCCGGCGCGATGATGGTCTGCTCCTCGTGGCCGAGCGAGCCGTCCTCGCCGGCGTGCGGATTGAGGCCGGAGACCGCGATGCGCGGCCTCGTGATGCCGAAGCGGGATTTGAGCTCGGTCGCAACGATGCGAACGGTCGAGGCGATCAATTCGCTCGTGAGTTGGGCCAGCGCCTCGCGCAGCGAGACGTGGATGGTCACGGGCACCACGGCGAGCTGCGGCGACCACAGCATCATCACCGGCTGCGGGACGTGGCCGTCCGTCGCGGCGAGCTCGGCGAGGTATTCGGTGTGGCCGGGATGGCGGAATCCTGCGCGGTAGAGCACGCTCTTGGCGATCGGATTGGTGACGACGGCGCCGGCGCGGCCCTCGCGGACGTCGGTGACCGCCTGGCGGATCGAGGCGAGCGCGGCCGGCGCGCTCGATGCGTCGGGCTTGCCGGGCTCGGCCGTGGCGCGCTCGCCGGTGGCAACCACCGGCAGGGCGTTCGCGAAGGCGGCGTGGGCCTCACTGGGGTTCACCGCGGCAATCCTGATGTCGGCGCCGAGCGCCTTGGCGCGCCGGGCGATCAGCGCCTCGTCGCCGAGCAGGTAGAAGGCGGGCAGGTTCAGCTCACGGCGCCTGAGCCAGGCCGCAATGGTGATGTCGGGACCAATGCCGGCGGGCTCTCCCAGGGTCAGGGCGAGGGGTTTTACCGGGCGCGCTGAGGAGGGCTCGGCCATTAGCGGTTGCGATATTCGATCATCGCCGCCTTGCGGAGCTCTTCGAGATAGGCCTTCTGGGTCTTCTCGTACTTCTCCTGATACATCTTCTCGCGGACCTCGCGCTTCTTCGGCGTGTCGATCATGGTCGGCTTGCGCGCGCACAGCACCACCATCTCGATACCAGCCTTGGTCACTTCGGGCGCGGTGAGGTGGCCGATCGGCGTGTCGTCGAGCACCTTGCGCAGCGCCTCGGGCAGTTCTGCGGTGGTCTTGGTGACGGTGTCGCGGATGGTGGCGTTCGGTGTCGAGCGGAACAGCGAGTTGGCTTCCTCGCAGCTTCCGACGCGCGCGCGGTAGGTGTCGGCTTCCTTCTTCCGTGTTTCCACGAACGCCGGCGACGAGCCGCGCGGCACGATCAGCACGATCGGCTGCATCTTGTATTCGGTGCCCTCGACCTGAAGCTTCTCGCCGCTCTGCGCCTGCACGGCTTGCGCGACGTCGCGCTCGCCGACCTGCAGGCGCTCCTTGTAGCGGCCGCGGACGAGGCTGGTCCAGACCATCTCGGCTTTCATGCGGCCCTTCAGCGTCTCGGGGCGGACGCCCTTGGATTCGAGCGACTTGGTGAGCTGGTCCGGCGTGATGCGCATGCGCTGCGCCATCCCCTCATAGGACTGGTTGATGTCGGAGACGCCGGGATCGACCCCGTACTTCTTGCCTTCCTTCATCTTCACCTTGTCGTCGATCAGCTCGTTGATGACCTGCTCGCGGCTCGGGGTCTTCTGCGTCGTGAGCTGGTCGAGCTTGGAGCGCTGCTCGATGTCGAAATCGGTGATGGGATCGCCATTGACCATGACGACGATGTTCTGCCCCCGCGCCGGCGCACCGGCCAGGAACAGGGCGGCGAGGACGAGAAGGAGGCGGAAGATCGGCAACGGAATCGTCATGGTTATCGCTCGCATGTCAGCCGCGCCGAGCCTGTGGTGGGGCAAGCGCGGCCGGCACTTCAAAACGCTCACTGGAGGCCCGAGGAACCGCTGGTCGTCGACGAGGTCGCCAGCGTGCGCAGGCCGATCTGGAACATGAACGCGTGACTCAGAACGGGCGGTGCGGATCCCGCGGAATAGCTATAGGAAGTTACATAGTTCGCCGCCAGCACGAAGCAATCGTCGACATAGCCGGCACCGAGCACATACTGATTGATCTTGTTGGCCTCGAGATCCCAGCGGGCCGAGCCCGACACCACCCAGTTGGCGGCGACCTTCAGCGAGCCTGTCGTCAGGATGCCCTCGCGGCGGGTCAGGTAGCCGAGTTCCGGCTGCGCTGCGTAATTGCCGTACAGCATGCTGACGGACCAGCGATTGAAATTGGCGCGGCCTTCCGCTTCGAAACGCTGGACGTTCCAGGTCTGCTCGTCCATGCGGGAGCGGACGCTGAACGTATACGTGCTGTTGGGTGAGTAGCTGGCGCTCGTGACGTAATCGGAACGCGGCTTGTCGAGGCCGGAATTGAGGCCGGTATTGAGGGTGTCCTGGACCGTAAAGGAGTTCAGGCCGAACAGGTGGTAGGACTGGCCGAACAGCACCTTGACGGCACCGCCCTTGTCGAACTGCGTCGTGGATTGCACGCCGACATTGGCGCGGCCACCACCCTCGACGCGGTCGTAGCCGGAGAACTTGTCGACGCTGAACAGGTTCGAGGTGTCGAACACCATGCTCTGGGCGTCCTCGTTCGGGAGCTTGCCGGCATAGGTCTCGTTCGGCCGGATGATGATCTGTGCGATCGGCTCGACGGTGGTCGAGCCCCAGGGCTGAATGTTGATGAAGGGGTAGCGGTATTCCAGGCCCACGGTCGGCATCAGGCGGAACGCCTGGGTGTCGCCGACGGGCAGGTAGTTCGACACGCCCGGCTGGTTGGAGACCGAGGAATTGATCGCATCGGCGCGCAGGCTGGCGAACGGCGTCCAGATCTGGCCGAACGGATCGGTGAAGGACTTGCGCCACTGCGCTTCTGCGGTCAGGCGGGTGTAGGTGCCGGGGAAGCCGCGCAGCAGGCACTGCGAGGGCGTACGGGCCAGCGGATCGGCCGATGCCGTCGTGCACAGGCTGCTGGTATTGGCGACCGTCGTGATCGGATCGAACACCGCTCCGTCGCGCGACAGGTTCACGAAATTGGTCTTGTAGCTGAACTCGCCGCCGAAGACGGGATAGTTGAGCACGTTCGAATAGTCGATCACCGGATAGACGATCGGCACCTGGCTCTGGTTACCCGAATAGCTCAGCCAGTACATCGTGCGCGCATCGAAGAAGCTGCGATTGCCGACGCCGGTCAGATAAAGCTGCGACAGCGCTTCCGTCGGCAGCAGCAGGAACGAGCCGAGCGGGTCGCGGTATTGATAAAGCCGGTAGTCCGAGAAGAAATAATAGTCGGACATCAGGACGCCGTCCCAACCCCAGACCCATTTGTCGTTCAGCGCGAACTGGCCCTTGGTGTCGACGGCGCCGCGGAACTGACGGTCGCCGGGCTGCCCGGCGAACGCTCCGGGATCGAGCTGGTCGATGCCATAAGCGCGGATCTGGTAGGCGCCGTCGATCAGGCGCTGCCGGAATTCGCCCTGCAGCATCACGCCCTGCCGCGTCATGAAGCGGGGGGTGATGGTTGCGTCCATGTCGGGCGCGATCGCCCAATAATAGGGAATTTCGGCGCCGAAGCCGGTGTTCGTCGTGCCCGGGAAATAGCCCGGCATCAGGAAGCCGGATTTGCGCTTCACGGTCGGGTCGGGCGTCGAGAAATAGGGCATGTAGGCGAGCGGCACGCCGAAAAATTCGAGCTGTGCCGTCTCGAAATACAGCATCTTCTCCTGCTGGTCGTGGATGATGCGCGCACCCTTCACCTGCCACAGCGGCGGCTTCTTCGGATCGTCCTTACACGGTGCGCAGGCGGTGTAGACGCCGTTCTCGAACACGGTGTAATTGCCGCTGGAGCGGTCGGCGCGGCTCGCGGCCATGCGGGTCTGGTCGGCGGTGTCCACGCGCAGCGAATCGACGAAACCGTCGCGGTAATCGTCGGACAGATCCATGATCTCGGCATAGGTGATCTTGCCGTCGGCATCCGTCATGCGGATGTTGCCTTCGGCATGGAGCCGCTTGGTCTTCTGGTCGTAGATGACCCTGTCGGCCTCGACGCTGGTGCCGTTGTAGAACAGCTGGACGTTACCGACCGCGGAGACGCGCGAATTGTTGTAGTCGTAGTCGACCTCGGTCGCCTGCACCAGCATCTGGTTGTCGTTGGGGCCCCTCTGCGGCTTCGGACGCGGCGGCAGCGGATTATAGGTGTACTGGGCGGAGGCGGGCACCACTGCGGCAAGGTTGATCAGCGCGCCGAGCGAAGCGGCAGCGGCCACTGTGAGCAGGAGCCTGCGAACGGACCAACCGCGCCCGTTCGCGCGCACCAATGTGCGCCGCGTCGAACGAGGCACGAGCCCTCGGTGGACGGCAGTCACTATCCGTCCTCCTGATAGAGCAAGGCCAAAAAGCCGGTGAGGCCGCCCACCACAACGGGCAACCACGCCGCAGCGATCGGATGCATCAACTCAGCCTTGCTCAAATCCTCAGTTACTTTCGACAGGACGTAGAGCAGAAAGCCTGCGCCCACGCCACTCAAAACCATCTTCTGCACGCCGCCCATCCGGAAGAAGCGCAACGACACGGAGGCCGCCAGCATCACCATGGCCGCCAGCAAAAACGGCTGTGCCAGAAGCTTCTGATACTGGAGTCGGTATCCTGCTGTCGCGAAGCCCGAGCTTTCGGAGGAGCGGATGTAGCTCGGTAGTTGCCAAAAGGACACAGTCTCTGGTGTGGAAAAGCTGTTGCGGACCTGCGCCTCGGTCAGTGTCGTCGGGATCTCGAGGCGGGCTTGGTCGACTGGCGGGGAGTCCAGCGAGAAGCGGCGGACGCCCTTGAACAGCCAACGGCCAGCCTCCAGCGTCGCCTCGCGCGCCTCAATCCGTTCCTTAAAGTGCTGCTCCGTATCAAACCGGAACAGGGTGAGGCCGGTGAGCCGGATGCCCTGCTGCTCGCTGCGCGCCGCATTGATGATGGTCTGGCCGTCGCTGGTCACCTGATTGAGCCAGAAGCCGGACGCATCCTGGATGCCGCCGCCGGGCGCCGAGCCGAACAGCTCCGCCTCCATGCGCTTGGAGAGTTCGCGCAAGTTGGCCGACATCGGATTGTAGGCGACGGTGGCGATCACCCCGATCAGGAGCGCGCTGCCGAGCGCCGGCGAGATGAACTGCCAGGCGGAGATGCCGGCAGCGCGCGCGACCACGAGCTCGAGCCGGCGGGAGAGCGCGAGATAGCAGGTCATGGCGCCGATCAGCATGCAGAACGGCGTCAGCTTCTCCAGGAGCTGCGGCACCCGGAACAGCGAGGTCTCGGCCACCATGATCGCCGAGGCGGATGCAAGGCCCGAGGTCTTGCGCACCATCTCGATATAGTCGACCAGCACCAGCAGCAGGAAGATGCTGGCGAACACGCCGAGCGCGGCGACCACGAAGCGGCCGGCGAAATAGCGCCCGAGTGTGTTGGTGAGCATGCTCATGCGATGGCCGGCCGTCTGAACAGCCGCGCGATCCGTGCGTTCGATCTGTTGATGGCCTCCATGAGGCGGGGAGGCGGCTCGACCACGACGCCGCCGATGATCATCCAGAGCCCGACGCCGATGGCGCCCACGACCATCGCGTATTGCACCAGCACCGCCCCCGGCGATTTCACCGCCATCACCGAGCAGGCGAAACCGGCCATGCGCAGGCCGAACACCGCGAGGATCGAGGAGCCGATCGAGAAATTGCGGCTTTGGCGGGTGGTGCGAGGCGCACCCAGGAAGGCGAAGGTCAGCACGGCAAAGGCGAACGGATAGATCGGCGCCAAGATGCTGTCGTGCAGGGCCGAACGGAACTGGCCGGGAATCTGCTTGTAGACCGGGTCGTCCTCGGACGGCGAGAACAGCTCCCAGAGATAGCGTTCGCGGATGCCGAGGGTGACGTCGCGGCCCTGGCCCGAGAATTTTGACATGTCGAAGCCATAGCGGCCGAACGCCACCAGCGCCGGGTCGCGCTTGCCGGCTTCGAAGCGCTGGAGATTGCCCGTCTCCAGCACCAGGAACGATCCGGTCTCGTTCTTCACGACCTCGCCGTGCTCGGCCACGATCGAGACGCGCTCGTTCGGATCGCGGCGATCGTCGATGAAGATGCCGGCGAGGATGCCGCCGGGCTGACGCTCGCGGATCCGGATCGTCAGATTCTTGTCGAGCTGGGCGAAGCGGCCGGGCTGGAGGATGTTGGTGAGCACGTCGGCAGTGATCTCGGCGTCCCATTGCTTGATCCGCCGCATGCCGTCGGGAGCGAGATAGGCCGCGATGAAGGCGACCAGCAGCGCCACCACGCAGGTGGCGTAGAAGAACGGATAGAACAGGCGGAACGGCGAGAAGCCCGCCGCATTCATCACGATGATCTCGGAATCGGTCGCCAGCTTGTTCAGCGTGTGCGAGATCGCGATCATCAACGCGATCGGCGAGATGATCAGGACCAGGGCCGGGATGACGAGGCTGGTGATGCCGAGGAAGGTGAGGATGGTCTGACCCTGGCTCGTCATCAGGTCAATGCCGCGCAACGCCTGCGTAATCCAGATCACGCCGGTGAGGCTGACCAGGACCAGCGCAAACGACGCGAGCGTCGTGCGGAAGATATACTTATCGATCGACCCCATGCGCTATCGCACGAATTCCCACCACGCCCCATGCCGCCGGAATCCCGCTGCCCGACCCAATCCCGAAACGGGATCCCCGAGGGACGGCCAGCCATCGGTTCCGCCAGCTTACTCTCTCACTAGCATCCCTTTGATCCATCAACAAAATGGCTGCCCCGTGGCACCCTCAATATATGGTTAATATTTCGCTCGTTGTGGCCTGACGGCCACGGCGGCGTTGGCATTTGGCGGGCCGCTGGCCCATAGTACGGAAGCCTCAGTGAATCGCCGTTCAGCTCCGGCCCTTGGCCAGGACCGCGGAACGGCGAAAAGCCCCATGTTTTGGAGGAGTTACCCATGTCCGATGCCATCAAGGTCGGCTTTGTCCCGCTGTCTACCGCCCCCCGTGGCATCCTGGTTGTGTTCTGCGACGATGGCCTGAAGCTCGGCCCCGCGACGGCGAAGGCGCTCGGCGGCGCCGCTGACCTCGTGAAGCGGGCGGCCTCCGCGGCCGCCTTCAAGGGGAAGAGCGGGGCCGCGCTGGACATCCTGGCACCTGAGGGTGTGAAGGCCACCCGCCTGATCGTGATCGGCGCAGGCAAGGCGGCCAGCCTGAAGGCGAACGATTTCCTCAAATTCGGCGGCGTGGCGGCAAGCAAGCTTCCGGCCGGGACCGCAGCCATGACGATCCTGGCGGAGCTGCCCGATGGCGCCATGACCAGCGAGCAGGCGGTCGCGGTCGCCTCGGGCCTTCGCTTACGCGCCTACAAGTTCGACCGCTACAAGACCAAGAAGAAGGACGGCGAGGAGGGCGGCTCGCGCGCCGACATCTCGCTTGCGGTCGGCGATGCCACTGCTGCGAAGGCGTTCGCCGCGGCCGGTCACGTCGTCGATGGCGTGATCATGGCGCGCGACCTCGTCAACGAGCCGCCGAACGTGCTTTTCCCCGAGGAATTCGCGCGCCGCGCCGGCCAGCTCCGCAAGCTCGGCGTCAAGGTCGAGGTGCTCGACGTCAAAGCGATGCAGAAGCTCGGGATGGGCGCGCTGCTCGGCGTCGGCCAAGGCTCGACGCGGCCCAGCCGCACCGTGATCATGCGCTGGGACGGGGCCAAGAAGGGCGAGGCGCCCGTCGCCTTCGTCGGCAAGGGTGTCTGCTTCGACACCGGCGGCATCTCGATCAAGCCCGCCGGCAGCATGGAGGACATGAAGGGCGACATGGGGGGAGCTGCCTGTGTCGTCGGCCTGATGCATGCGCTCGCGGCTCGTAAGGCCAAGGTCAACGTGGTGGGCGCCATCGGTCTCGTCGAGAACATGCCCGACGGCAATGCGCAGCGGCCGGGCGACATCGTCACCTCAATGTCGGGCCAGACCATCGAGATCATCAACACCGATGCCGAAGGCCGCCTCGTGCTCGCCGACGTGCTCTGGTACGTGGCGAAGAAGGTGAAGCCCAAATTCATGGTGGATCTGGCGACGCTGACCGGTGCCATCATGGTCGCGCTCGGCACAGAGCACGCCGGCATGTTCTCCAACAATGACGAGCTCGCCGACCGGCTGATCGCGGCCGGCCTCGAGAGCGGGGAAAAGGTCTGGCGCATGCCGCTCGGTCCCGAATACGACAAGCTGATCGATTCCCAGTTCGCCGACATGAAGAACACCGGCGGCCGTCACGGCGGCTCGATCACCGCGGCGCAGTTCCTGCAGCGCTTCGTCGACGATGTGCCCTGGGCGCATCTCGACATCGCCGGCACCGCCATGGGCGCGCCGAAGACCGACATCAACCAGAGCTGGGGAAGCGGCTATGGCGTCCGTCTGCTGGATCGTCTGGTCGCAGATCATTACGAGCGCAAATGACCGAAGTGCTGTTTTATCATCTGCAAAACATGACGGTGGAGAACGTGTTGCCGCCGCTTCTGGAGAAATCCCTCGAGCGCGGCTGGCGCGTCGTGGTGCAGTCGACGTCGGAGGAGCGCGCCGATGCGCTGGACGCGCATTTGTGGACCTATCGCGACGATTCCTTCCTGCCGCACGCGACATGGCGCGTGAACGATGCCGTCGACCAGCCGATCGTGCTGGCGATCGAGGCGGACAATCCGAACGGCGCCAATGTCCGCTTTCTGGTCGACAACGCCGCGCTGCCGCAGGACGCGGAGGGCTACGAGCGCATGGTGTTGTTGTTCAACGGGGACGATCCGGACGCGCTTGCGCTCGCCCGCAGTGCCTGGGCCGATTGCAAGGCGCGGGGATTTGATGTCACCTATTGGCAGGCCGACGAGCGGGGCCGGTGGCAGAAGCGGAGTTAAAGACTGCTCGCAATTAATGATAATTTGCACTTTTCGAACGATGCTGGCTTCGGTCACCTTCGTGCCGCAAAGGGATGTTGGGACAATCGTTTAGGGCTGGTCCTTCACGCGGGGAATTAGTTTATCGTGCGACATCAAAAGCTTCCCGGCTCGGTCATGATTGCGTTGGCTGCCGTAGCACCGCTGGTCGCGGGCTGCTCTGGCGGGACTGATCTGTTGTCGAAGGACGCAGAATGGTTCCAGAAGCCCGGCCGTCTCTTCATCAAGAACATCTCGATCGAATCGCCGCCACTCACGCCTGATAAACCGGTGGGAGCCGAGGATCTCGTCAGTGCCGACGGTGCCTGTCTCGGCATGGCGCCGCCTCCCGGGCCGGCAGATGCCAATGCATCGAGCACGGCGTCCGCGCCGACGGGCGGCACGGTCGCGCTTGGCCATACCGAATGCGACGTGGTGCGCGGCATCGGCGCGCCTTCGTCGGTCAATCTCTCCAACGACGCCATCGGCCGCCGCGTTGCCGTGGTGACCTGGACGACCGGTCCGCGAGCGGGGATCTATACGTTCACCGCCGGACGCTTGTCCTCGATCGAGGGTAATCCCGAGCCGCAGCCGGTGCCGAAGGCCACCAAGCCGAAGCCGAAGAAGAAGTCGGCATAAGCGCAGCCGCGTGACATGACTTGTTTTCCGGAGAGCCGACGCTTGCGGTCGCTGTTGCTCTCTGTGTCTAAGCGTTCGATCTGAACGCTCCGATGAATGCGGCAGGAAGCCGTTGAATTTGAAGTCCCATTGCTGGCTCTTGCCATCCGTCTCGGCTGAACATATGCGCCGAAGAAGTTGATCGCCTTTTCGGTCTGATTGCCGGCTCCATCCGCGAATGCTCGCGAGGCGGATTACGCCGTGCAGACGCCTGCCACCGCGACCTTCTGGAACAGATGCGGAGAAGCGACTGCCGACGCGGGATAGGCCCCGATCTTTGATTTGAATTCGGGGTGCGTGAACGCAGCCCTGAAGTGGGCAGTCGATTCCCAGACAGCGTAGTTCAGATAGGTCGGACTCTCGCCGATCGCGCGATGAAGCTGAGTGGCAATGAAGCCGGGCTGCCGCTTCATGAAGACCGCATCGTCCTGCCAGACCTCGAGGAAGGTTTGCTCATCGGCCTTGTCGAGGGTGAAGACATTCACCAGGACGACGGGGCCGGCATCGATGCCGAGTTGACGGTCGATCGGAAAAGAAGGGTCCAGCGGGCGTAGCAGCGACATGAAGGCCTCCGGCAACTGGGTTGTATGATGTCAGTGTGGTACTATGGATAGGATGTCAAATTGACATTATGATGTCAATACGGTCTATGGTGACGATATGTTGAAATCGCAGCGAACGTCGGCCGGCGATGCCTTGACCAAGCTCATGCTTGACTTGTTCCGGCTGAACAGCCTGCTCTTGACCGCGGGTGACCGTCTGGTGGCCCGGCTCGGACTTACGAGCGCCCGTTGGCAGATACTGGGCGCCATTGTGCAGGCGGAGCGTCCCCAACCGGTGGCTTGGCTCGCCCGCGATCTGGGCGCCAACCGCCAAAATGTACAGCGGATCGTCAACGACCTGCACGCGGACGGCCTTGTCGCCTTCGAAGCCAACCCGCATCACCGCCGAGCGCAGCTTGTCGTTCTCACCGACAAGGGACGGCGCGCTTTCGATGCCGCGATGGCTTTGCAGGCACCGTGGGTCAACAGCCTTTCGGAAGGGCTTGCGGTGAAGGACCTGCAAACCGTCCATCGCATCGTCGCGGCACTACGCAAGAAGCTCGAGAGCGAGACCGAGGAGCAGACGTAACGCTCGGCGAGCGGGGCACGCGCGTCGGCGGTGCGTCATCATCGTGATCGGGACATGGCTGTTGAACCTGCTTTCCTGATGGTCTTGCCGCCACGAATACGCTCATATGGAGCTACAAGAATTTGGAGGAGACTATGCGGTTCATTGCCTTCATATCGGCTCTGCTTCTGCCGCTCGGCGCGGCGGTCGCCCAGGACTATCCGGCGAGGCCCATCACCATCCTGGTGCCCTTCGCCGCCGGCGGACCGACCGACACCATCGCGCGCCTGACCGCGGCAGGCATGACGAAATCCCTGGGACAGCAGGTCATCGTCGAGAACGCGACCGGCGCCGGCGGCACCATCGGCACGACCCGCGCCGCGCGCGCCCAGCCGGACGGGTATACGCTCTTGATCCATCACGTCGGCATCTCGACCGCCGCGACGCTCTACCGCAATTTGAGCTATGACACGAAGACAGCTTTTGCGCCGATCGGACTTGTGACCAACGCGCCGATGACCATCATCGCGCGTCCGGATTTCCCGGCCGACACGCTCAAGGACCTGGTCGCCTATGCTCAGCAGCAGGGCGACAAGTTGACCTACGCCAATGCCGGGCTCGGCGCGGCGTCGCATCTCTGCGGCATGCTGTTCATGACGGCGATCCAGAAGCAGCTCACCACGGTGCCCTACAAGGGCAACGGGCCCATCATGAACGACCTGCTCGGCAGGCAGATCGATCTCACCTGCGACCAGGCGACGAACACCACCGGACCGATCACGGCCAAGCAGGTCAAGGCCTATGCGATCACCACCAAGGAGCGGCTGAAGAGTCTGCCCGATCTGCCGACGGCCGACGAGGCCGGCCTCAAAGGTTTCGAGCTCGGCGTCTGGCACGGCATCTATGCCCCCAAGGGCACGCCGCCGGCGATCGTTCAAAAGCTGGCGGCGGCGCTCCAGACGGCGCTCAAGGATCCGACGCTGATCGCCCGGTTCAACGACATCAACACCGAGCCTGTCCCGCAGGACAAGGCGACGCCCGAGGCCTTGGGTGCGATGCTGACGAGCGAGATCGACCGCTGGGCGCCGATCATCAAGGCAGCCGGCCAATACGCCGACTGAGTCATCCCAGCACAATGGTGCCGCCGCCGGGCGGCGCCAACCGCGCGGCAAAAGACCATCCAGTGCAATGGCTCATTTCCGGGTATTTACATACCGGTACTGTGCATGGGGTTGTTTTCACTATTTTGATGAGGGGGCCTTTCGGCGTTACCCCGCCGCCTCATTATATTGCGTGCTCGCCTCGAGCCATTGCTCCTCCGCGCGCGCCAATGCGTCGGCCGCGTTCGCGCGAGCCTTCGACAGTTGCGCAGCCTGCTTGGGGTCGCGGGTGAAGATGTCGGGCAGCGCCAGCGCAGTGTCGATCTTGCTGATGATCTCGCTCACGCGGGCGATCTCGGCTTCGGCTTCCGCGATGCGCTTCTTCAGCGAGCCGCGATTGTCCGACCTCACGCGCTGCGGCTTCTCGCTCGCGACGCTGCGCTCGCGCGGCGCTTCCGCGTTGCGCGCGGACAGCACCAGGCGGCGGTACTCGTCGAGGTCGCCGTCGTAATTGGTCACGGTGCGGTTGGCGACGATCCAGAGCCGCTCGGCGCAGGCCTCGATCAGGTAGCGGTCGTGCGAAACCATGATCACAGCGCCGGGAAACTCGTTGATCGCCTCCGCGAGCGCGGCGCGGCTGTCGATGTCGAGATGATTGGTCGGCTCGTCCAAAATGATCATGTTGGGGCCGAAGAAGGTCGCTAGCCCCAGCAGCAGCCGTGCCTTCTCGCCGCCCGACAGTTTTCCGACTATGGTGTCGGCGGCCTTGCCGGAAAAGCCGATCGCGCCGGCGCGGGCGCGCACCTTGGCTTCCGGCGCATCGCCCATCAGCTTGCGCACATGGTCGTAGGCGGAGGCGTCCTCGTTCAGCTCGTCGAGCTGGTGCTGGGCGAAATAGGCGATCGACAGCTTGTCCGCGCGGGTCACTCTGCCAGAGAACGGAGCGAGCCGTCCGGCGAGCAGCTTGACCAGCGTCGACTTGCCATTGCCGTTGGCGCCGAGCAGCGCGATGCGGTCGTCATTGTCGATGCGTAAGGTGACGCGGCTCAGCACAGGCGTTTCCGGATCGTAGCCGACCGAGACGTTGTCGACGGCGATGATCGGCGGGGATAGGATCTTCTCCGGCGCCGGAAAGCTGATCTCGCGCACGTCCTCGGTGACCAGCGCCGTGATCGGCTTCAGCCGCTCCAGCATCTTGACGCGGGACTGCGCCTGCCGCGCCTTGGAGGCCTTGGCCTTGAAGCGGTCGACGAAGGCTTGCAGCCGTGCCCGTTCGGCCTCCTGGCGCTTGACCTGCTTGGCATCGAGCAATTCGCGCGCGGCGCGCTGCTCCTCGAAGGAGGAATAGGTGCCCTTGTAGAGCGTGAGCTTGCCGCGCTCCAGATGCAGGATCTGGTCGACCGAGCTGTCCAGGAGGTCGCGGTCGTGGCTGATCACGATCACCGTTCGCGGATAATGCGCGAGGTGATCCTCCAACCACAGCGTGCCTTCGAGATCGAGATAGTTGGTGGGCTCGTCGAGCAGCAACAGGTCGGGCGCCGCGAACAGCGTCGCGGCGAGCGCGACGCGCATGCGCCAGCCGCCGGAGAACTCGGCGCAGGGGCGCAGCTGATCGGCGGCGGAGAAGCCGAGGCCGGAGAGGATCGCGGCTGCACGGCTCGGCGCCGAATGCGCGTCGATGTCGACGAGGCGGGTCTGGATCTCGGCGATCCGGTGCGGATCGGTCGCGCGCTCAGCCTCGGCGAGCAGCGCGTCGCGTTCGAGATCGGCCCTGAGCACGACCGAGATCAGGCTCTCGGGGCCGTTCGGCGCCTCCTGCGCCAGGCTGCCGACGCGCCAGCGCGGCGGCAGCGTCACCGAGCCGTGCTCGGCCGCGAGTTCGCCGCGGATCACCTTAAACAGGGTCGACTTGCCGGTGCCGTTGCGCCCGACCAGGCCGACGCGGGACCCGGGCGTGATCTGCACGGAACTCTGGTCAATCAGAAGGCGTCCGGCGAGGCGGACGGAGAGATCGGTGATGGACAGCATGCGGCCTTGTCACCGCAGGGCGCGTCGAACGCAACCCGTTTTTCCAATCTTGTCGTTCGAGCGTGATTTTCGGAAAACCGCTTCACACTTTTCCGATCATGCTCCCGTCAGTGCGATTCGCGCTCGCGCTGCCTCAATTCGTTGAGCAACTTCTCGAGGTGCGTCGGGAGGCGGGGATCGGGGCGCAGACTCTGCTGAAGCCGTTCGCCCACGGCATCGCGAATCGAGCGGCTGGTGCGCCGATCGATATGTTCGCTGTCATTGGCAAGAAGGCCAGCCATCGCGCGGTTCCGTGTTCTCAGAGTAAGGACACGCTACCAAGTCATTGCCCCCAAAATGGTTTCGCTGCCCGCGGGGAATCCCCGGGATTCTCGTCAAAATTGTATTATGGCAGTCATGTCCGCCCAAATAAAAGGCCCCGGCGCGGACGCCGGGGCCTCTCCTGAAGGGTTACCTTGGGGGCGTAGGTAACCCCTTTGTTCAGGAAGGTGCTTGCGGAAGGTGCTGTCGGGCTCAGTAGCAGCGGTTGATCAGCCGCCAGCGGGGTCCCCAGGGGGTCGGGACTAGCCGGCGCACGTAGCAGCCGCCATAACCGTAGAAGACGGGACCGCCGACATAGAAGCGGGGTCCGCCCCAGCCGCGGTGCCAGCCGCCGCCGTGCCAGCCTCCGCCGTGCCAGCCGCCATGCCAGTGGGCGGAAGCGGAGGTCGGCGCCAGCGCGGCACCGAGCGCGACCGCGGCGACGGCGGCAAGCGAAAGTTTCCTCAACATGGTGATCTCCTCAACAATTGCCGGCGCGGGGCTATCGCGCCGATGGAAACGCCGCCGAAACGCTCTGCCTCAATGTCAGGCTTCGGTTTCGATAGACCCGACCTTACGCCCGCGAAGCTGAACCGAAACCTGATGCGGGTTTCAGATTCGGTTCATCTGGGTGAAATCGTTGTAATCCATGTTGAATCGCGGGTTGCGAGTCCTGCGGCGAAGCGCCTGTGCGGCTGTTTCGCCGGTCGCTTGCCGTCCGGCAACGGCGCCGATATAAGCCCCGCAACTGCGAACCCCCGCATTCTCCCCGAGGACAAGATTTATGGCCATCGAACGCACTTTCTCGATCATCAAGCCCGACGCGACCGAGCGTAACCTGACCGGCGCGGTCAACGCCGTGATCGAGAAGGCGGGCCTGCGCATCGTCGCACAGAAGCGCATCCGCATGACCAAGGAGCAGGCCGAGACCTTCTATGCCGTGCACAAGGCGCGCCCGTTCTTCGGCGAGCTCGTCGACTTCATGACCTCGGGCCCGGTCGTGGTGCAGGTGCTGGAAGGCGAGGGCGCGATCGCCAAATACCGCGAGGTGATGGGCGCGACCGATCCGGCCAAGGCTGCCGAGGGCACCGTCCGCAAGCTCTACGCCAAGTCGATCGGCGAGAATTCGGTGCACGGCTCGGATGCGCCGGAGACGGCAGCGATCGAGATCGCGCAGTTCTTCTCGGGCAACGAGATCGTCGGCTGATCCATCAGCCGATAGGTTAGACGGGCGAAAGGACTCATTGTGGACTGGCTCTGGCAGATCTTCGATCCCGCTACGATCGGGGCATTCTTCACCCAGTTCCGCAACGAGATGGCTGCGCCGACTTTCTGGATCGCGGTTGGCAAGATCATCTGGATCAATATCCTGCTCTCCGGCGACAACGCGCTGGTGATCGCGCTCGCTTGCCGCGGCCTCAACCCGCGGCATCGGCTGTGGGGCATGATCTTCGGTGCCGGCGCAGCGGTGTTGCTGCGGATCATCTTCACTGGCATCGTCGCGACGCTGATGGTGCTGCCGTATCTCAAGCTCGTCGGCGGCCTTGCGCTGATCGTGATCGCGGCAAAGCTCCTGGTGCCGGAAAACGAGGACGAGGATGACGTCGAGTCGGCCTCGCATCTGTTGCAGGCCATTCAGATCGTCGTGGTCGCCGACATCATCATGAGCCTCGACAACGTTATTGCGGTCGCTGCCGCGGCCAATGGCAGCGTGCCGCTGCTGATCCTCGGCCTCGCCATCAGCGTGCCGCTGATTGTCGCCGGTGCAGCGCTGATCATGGCGCTGCTCGCAAAGCTGCCGGTCCTGGTCTGGGCTGGTGCTGCGCTGCTCGGCTGGATCTCAGGAGAAGTGATCGCGACCGATCCTGGCGTCGCGCCGAAGCTGCACACGCTGTTCGATGGCCCGCTCGGCGCCTCGCTGGACAGCATGCTCGGCGCACTTCGCATCCCGCCGCAATTCACCCATGGCGGCGGAGGCGGCGAATATCTCTGCGCGCTTCTCGGCGTCGTCGTCGTGCTGGTCGTCGGCACCATCTGGCGCCGGCGCAGCCTGGGCGCGGCCGCGCTCGAATCCTCGGAGCGCCACGCCAAGGCCTCGGTCGAATAGTTTTTAGCGCCGGACGATCGAGCCGGCGCGGCCAATCAGGCGGGCGAGCTGGCGGAAGCGGCTGCCGACGCGGTCGGCGACGAGGTCGCCGAGGCGGTGTTCGAACACCAGCATCAGCTTGCGGCTCTGGCTGCGGAAATGCGTGGCGGGTAGCACGCCCGGCCGCGCCGCCGAAATCAGGTGCGCGACGCGGAACGCTGCTCCCAGGAGGCGGGCGCGCTCGAGCTGCGCCGGCGTCAGCAGGCCCTGCATGGTAGCCGGCGGCTGGTTCTCCTCGCTCAGGCCCGCATAGCGATAGAACACCGACAAGCCGACGAAGGCGCGTTCGGTATGGGTGATCGCGCCGAAATTGCCATTAACGACGAGGCTCAGCGTCTGCTCGCCGCGATGATCGGGGTGCACGCGCCAGCCGATGTCGGAGAGCAGGCACGCGGTGTGGCGCAGGCGGCGGTCCTCTTCGGTCTCTCGCAGCTTCACGACGCGCGCAAGGCGGTCGGTCCAGGCGATCAGCTCGCGGGCATGCTTCGCCGAGCGCGACAGCAGCTGGTTGAGCTCCTCTGCGGCGCAGATCAGCCCGTCCTTGTTGCGTTCGGAATCCGAGAGCTTCTCGTGCAACAAACCCTCGCGCACGCCGAAGGTCGAGAACACGATGGTTTTCGGCTTCGCCACGCGGATGATGTGCTCGAGCACAAGGGCGGCATAGGTGAGGAGGGGGCGGCGTGCATCAGCAACGACCTCGATATCGGCCAGCATGTCGGCGGCCGCAAGCCGGCGCAGACGCCGCGAGAAGTCGAGCGCCTCGGCCGCCGAAATCGAATAGCCGTGCATCACCTGGAGCGAATAGCCGCTCTGGATGATGTGGATACGCGCGAGCGCACGCCAGGTGCCGCCGACCGCGTAGAAAGTGCGGCCGCGGCCCGCGGCGAGCTGCGGCACCTCGTCGAGCGCCTCGCGCACGATGCGGTCGGCGCGCTTGAGCGATTTGTGTGCGAGGTCCTGGAGCGCGAGGCCACCGAGCGGCAGCGTCACGCCGCTGCGCACGCTGTTCCTGCGCACGTCGATCAGCTCGAGCGAGCCGCCGCCGAGATCGCCGACGATGCCGTCGGGATGATGGACGCCGGAGATCACGCCGAGCGCCGACAGCCGCGCTTCGCGCGGGCCCGACAGGATCTCGATCTTCACGGCGCAGATGCGCTCGGCCTTCGCGATGAAGTCGGGACCGTTGGAGGCGTCGCGGCAGGCGGCCGTCGCAATCGCGAACACGTGTCCGACCTGCATCACGCGGCACAGGGCGCGGAACCGCTTCAGCGAGGTCAGCGCCTTGTCGACGGCGTCGGGCGCGAGCAGGCCCGTGCTCTGCACCTCGCGCCCGAGGCCGCACAGCGTCTTCTCGTTGAAGATCGGAATGAGGCTGCGCGCCAGCGCCTCATAGACGACGAGGCGGACCGAGTTCGAACCGATGTCGATGACCGCGACGCTCGAGCCGCGCTTGCGCGGCTGCTTCACGTTGAGAATCCGGGATCAGGATTGATGACGTTCATTGCGCCGCGTGAGACGGCGCGGCGAGGATTCCTTGAGCGACTTTCCACGGCCAGACAGACTCGGATTCGTCATGAAGTAGTTGTGGACGTTGAAAGGCTCGTCGCCCTTCGCGGCTTTCATACGCGTTGAGGACCCGTCCGGCAACAATTGCCAGCTCTGCTCATTGTCCTTCAGGTTCGCGACCATGATCTGTTCGAGAACCTGCTGATGCACCGTGGGATTTTGCAGCGGACACAGCACCTCGACGCGGCGGTCGAGGTTGCGCGGCATCATGTCGGCCGAGGAGATATACACAGCCGCTTTTGCGCTCGGCAGGCCTTGGCCCATGCCGAAGCAGTAGATTCGGCCGTGTTCCAGGAAACGTCCGATGATCGACTTGACGCGGATGTTCTCCGACAGACCGGGAATTCCGGGCCTGAGACAGCAGATGCCGCGCACGACGAGATCGACCTGGACGCCGGCCTGCGAGGCCTCGTAGAGCGCGTCGATGATGTCGGGGTCGACCAGCGCGTTCATCTTCATCCAGACCGCGCCGTGCCGGCCGTGCCGTGCATGCGCGGTCTCGCCCTGGATGTGCTCGATGATGCGCTTGCGCAAGGTCAATGGCGACACCGCCATCTTCTCCAGATCGCTCGGCGCGGCATAGCCCGTGATGAAATTGAACACGCGAGCCGCGTCGCGGCCGATGGTCGGGTCCGATGTGAAGTAGGAGAGGTCGGTGTAGATGCGCGCGGTCACCGAGTGATAATTGCCGGTGCCGGTATGCACGTAAGTCGTGAGGCTGCCGCCCTCGCGGCGCACCACCATCGAGAGCTTTGCGTGCGTCTTCAGTTCGAGAAAGCCGTAGACGACCTGCACGCCGGCGCGCTCGAGGTCGCGCGCCCAGCGGATGTTGGCCTCTTCGTCGAAGCGCGCCTTCAGCTCGATCAGCGCCGTGACCGACTTGCCGGCCTCGGCGGCTTCGGCGAGCGCGCGCACGATCGGCGAGTTGTTGGAGGTGCGGTAGAGCGTCTGCTTGATCGCGACTACATCTGGGTCGCGCGCGGCCTGCTGCAGAAACTGCACCACCACGTCGAAGGACTCGTAGGGGTGATGGACGATGAGATCCTTCTGCCGGATCGCAGCGAAGACGTCGCCGGCATGCTCGCGCACCCGCTCGGGATGGCGAGGCACGTAAGGGGTGAATTCGAGGTCGGGACGGTCGAGACGAGTGAGCTGCGAAAGCTCGTTCATGGCGAGCACGCCGTCGACCAGAAACACCTCGTCGTCAGCCGTCGACAGCGCATGCTGCACGAAGCTGCGCAGCTGCTCCGGCATCTTGGCGTCGATCTCGAGACGGATCACCGACCCGCGCCGCCGCCGCTTCAGCGCAGTCTCGAACAGGCGGACCAGGTCTTCGGCCTCTTCCTCGATTTCGAGCTCGGAGTCGCGGATGATGCGGAAAGCGCCCTGGCCGTGCAGATTGTAGCCGGGGAAGAGACGATTGATGAACAGGGCGGTTGCCTGTTCCAGCGAAATCAGCCGGACGGCCTTGCCTTCGGCCGGCAGGCGGATGAAGCGGTCGATCTTGCCGGGCATGCGGATCAGGGCGTTCATCTGCTTGCCGTCGGCAGCGCGCGTGAGCTGGAGCGCGATGGTGAAGCCGAGGCTCGGAATGAACGGGAAGGGGTGGGCCGGATCGATTGCGAGCGGCGTCAGCAGCGGGAACACGTTGTTGAGGAAGTAGTCCTCGATCCAGCTCCGTTCCGGCTTGGTGACGTCCTTGCCGTCGACCAGGACGATGCCGACCTCGGCGAGCGTGCCGCGCAGGTCGCGCCAGATCGCCTGCTGGTCGGAGGCAAGTTGGGAGACGGTGCGATTGATCAACGCAAGCTGCTCCGACGGGGTCAGACCGTCTGGGCTGCGCTCGGCAATGCCCTCGCGTACCTGGGCCTTGATGCCGGCGACGCGGACCATGAAGAACTCGTCGAGATTGTTTGCCGAGATCGACAGGAATCGCACCCGCTCCAGCATGGGATGGCTGGGATTGACCGATTCCTCCAAGACGCGGCGGTTGAAATGCAGCCAGGACAGCTCGCGGTTGATGAACCGTTCGGGGCTCGAAGCGATCGCCGGCAGGCTCTCCGTTTCCGGGGCTTTTTCTTTGATTTCAACAGCTTGCGCAGAGTCCATGAGAAGTCGATCCATCCAGTTCACCCCAATTGCGACTTACGCGCAAAATCGGCGGGAGCATGTGTTAGAGCGATGACGTTTCGATGACGTTGCCGATAACGTAACTCGCCAGCGGTCCAAAAGGATGATTTGGCCATCGTCGGGTTGTAACGCTACCGGCGTATTCATCTCGATGACATTGATGTTCCGCCGTTCCACCGCGTCAAGCGGCTGGTGCCGGCGGACGGGTCAGACGTCCCGAAGCAGCTCAGCCGCCAGCGCCCGGGTGACGGGGCGGCCAAGCCGCAGGGCCTCGCTGTCGAGCAATTCTACCGCCCGCCGGGCGGCGGCCGAGGATCGCTCCAGCCGGGTCGCGAGGTAGCTGACGACGCTCTCATCCACCGTGAGCTGGCGGTCAGCGCAGAATTTGACGATCAGGCCGCGGAAAAGCTGGTCGTCCGGCGACAGCAACGCGACCACCGGCACGGCGCGCAGACGCGAGCGCAGGTCGCGAAGCTCGATCTCGAGCGATGCGGGTACCTCGCGCCCGGTGAAGAGGACGTAGGCGCCATCCTCGCGGGCGAGATTCATCAGGTGGAAGAGGGCGCGCTCGTCAAACTCTTTTGCCTTGAGATCTTCGACCACCAGCGCTCCGGTCGCGAGCGCGCCCGGGACCGCGGCGGCGGTCAGCGCATCGGCCGTGGTCGAGCGGGCGCCTGATACCTCGGCCCAGATCGCGGCGAGATGGCTCTTGCCGCTGCCTTCGGGGCCGGTCAACCACATGATCCGGTTCGGCCATTCCGGCCAGGCGTCGATCAGGCCTAGACCGACCGCGTTGGCGGGACCCTCAAGGAAATTGTCCCGGCTGAGGCTTTCCGCATGCGGCAGCGAAAACGCCAATTGTCGGGGATGAACGCGGCCTGCCACGCTTGCCTTGCTCCGTGCCGGCGTCCCGGCCTCGTCTGAAAAGATTCGACTTTCGAGCGGGAGTTGGCCTTTTGCGGGGCCACATCCACTCATTTGGCCTCAATCGTGCTCATGTGCCGCAGCCACTCGACGAGATAGAGCGACACCGAGGAGAGCGTGAATACCGCGACGAGGCCCATCAGGATCATGTCATAGGGTGCCGGCTTGAAGCCGAAGGCAAGCGCCGCCAGCACCAGCGCCGCGAATGCCACTTGTGCCACAGTATTGAGCTTGGACACCTTTGATGGCTTCATCTCGACCGGCCGGTCGAACAGCCAGGATACGATCACGGCGGTGACGATCATGATGTCGCGCGAGACCACCAGGATGACGATCCAGCGCGGAATCGCCCCCCAGATGCCGAGCGCCATGTAGATCGAGACCAGCAGCGCCTTGTCCGCGAGCGGATCGAGCAGGGCGCCGAGCTCACTCGCCATGTTGAACCGCTTGGCCAGGAAACCGTCCACGGCATCGCTGATACCGGCGATCAGGAAGACCGCGAACGCCACCTCCATTTGGCTCGACACGATGGCCCAGACGATGATCGGGACCAGCATGATGCGGCCCAGGGTAATGATATTCGGAATACTCACGCGGCGCTTCCCGGCACCCGGCCTGACCTCGGATCCGGCCCCTAGGGAGGCTGAACCGGTTGATATCTACATACTATAGCGCGGGGCGCCACGCTTGCCATTGCGTGTCCCCGGAATTCGACGTAACCAGCCGCAAACCCACTGGAAATCGGGCATGACCGACCGCAAAAACGGCCTCACTTACGCCGATTCAGGCGTCGATATCGACGCGGGCAACCGTCTCGTCGACCTGATCAAGCCGATGGTGCGCGCCACCGCGCGGCCCGGCGCCGACGCCGAGATCGGCGGTTTCGGCGGCCTGTTCGATCTCAAGGCGGCCGGTTTCAAGGACCCCGTCCTGGTCGCCGCCACCGATGGCGTCGGCACCAAGGTCAAAATCGCGATCGAGACCGGGCTGCATGGCGGCATCGGGATCGATCTTGTCGCAATGAGCGTCAACGACCTCGTGGTCCAGGGCGCCGAGCCGCTGTTCTTCCTGGACTATTTCGCCTGCGGCAAGCTCGATCCGGAGGCCACCGCCGCGATCGTCGCGGGTGTTGCGGAGGGCTGCCGCGAATCCGGCTGCGCCTTGATCGGCGGCGAAACGGCCGAGATGCCCGGCCTCTACAAAGACGGCGATTACGACCTCGGCGGCTTTGCAGTCGGCGCCGCCGAACGCGGTACGCTCCTGCCGCGCCCGGACATCGCGGCAGGCGACGCCGTGATCGGGCTCGCGTCGTCGGGCGTGCATTCCAACGGCTTCTCGCTGGTGCGCAAGATCGTGGAACAATCCGGTCTCGGCTTTCAGGCGCAGGCGCCGTTTGCGCCGGTCATGACGCTCGGCGGCGCGCTGCTGACGCCAACGCGGCTCTACGTCAAATCCTGCCTGCGTGCGATCCGCGAGACCGGCGCGGTGAAGGGGCTAGCCCACATCACCGGCGGCGGTTTCACCGACAACATTCCGCGCGTGCTGCCGAAGAACCTCGGCGTCGGCATTGACCTCGCACGCCTGCCGGTGCTGCCGGTGTTCAAATGGCTGGCCGCGCAGGCTGGCATCACCGAGCTCGAAATGCTGCGCACCTTCAATTGCGGCATCGGCATGATCGCGATCGTCGAGCCCGACAAGGTCGACCAGGTGGTCGAGGTCTTCACCGATGCCGGCGAAACCGTGGCGCAGCTCGGCACCGTGATTCCCGCCGAGGGCGAGCACCGCGTCGTCTATAACGGCCATCTCGACCTGGCGCTGTGATGAAGCGCCGCGTCGCCATCCTGATCTCCGGCCGCGGCTCCAACATGGCCGCGCTGATCAAGGCAGCAAGCTCGGCGGATTTTCCGGCGGAGATTTCGCTGGTGATCTCGAACAAGACCGGTGCGCCGGGGCTGGAACGGGCCAGGGCGAGCGGCGTGACGACCGAGGTGATCGAGAGCAAGCCGTTCGGCAAGGATCGCGCCGGCTTCGAGAAAGTATTGCAAGCCGCGCTCGACCGGCACGGCATCGAGCTGATTTGCCTGGGCGGCTTCATGCGCCTGTTCACGGCGGATTTCACCAAGGCCTGGTACGGGCGGATGCTCAACATCCATCCGTCGCTGCTGCCGTCCTTCCCCGGTCTCGATCCGCACGGCCAGGCCCTGCGTGCCGGCGTCAAGCTATCCGGTGCGACGGTGCACTTTGTCATTCCAGAGACCGACGCAGGCCCGATCGTGATGCAGGGCGCCGTCCCGGTCAGCGATCACGACACGGTGGATACGCTGTCCGAGCGCATCCTCGAAATCGAGCACCGCATTTATCCCGAGGCGCTGCGGCTGCTCGCGACCGGCAAGGTCCGGATCGAGGGTGATGTGTGCAGGACGGTGGGCAGCGCGGCGTCGGAGAATTTTCTGATTGCGCCTGTGGTGGGGTAAAAGACGGTCCCGGGCTCACCCGCTACCCGTTCGATTACGTGTCCCAAACAAAATCCCCCGGCAGAGCCGGGGGCAACGTCATGATCTCTCGCGTGTCGTGAGAGGCATCAGGAGACCTTGAGGTTCTCCGCGGATGATTTGCCGCGGTTCTCCACGAGGTCGTATTCAACCACCTGGTTCTCGTTGAGGGTCGAGAGTCCGGCGCGCTCGACGGCGGAGATGTGGACGAACACGTCCTTGTCGCCGCCGTTCGGCTTGATGAACCCATAGCCCTTGGTCGGGTTGAACCATTTGACGGTGCCCTTTTGTGGCATCGCTAGTCTCCTCCACTAGATAGAAAAAAGACGCGGCCGCTTTTTCGCGTGCCACGCCACAAACGGCCTTCCGAAAGTCTGTCGAGTCTTGAGTCTCAATGTCGCGAAACGCACAGCCAGCGGCCAATTCCGTTGTGGCCAATATTGCAACATGAAAACCGTGCGTTAGCAAGCAGAGCACGAATTTCAAGATCGCCCCGGACGTGCCCGGGCCCAATTTCGACCTGTGGCCGGGGAACCACAATCAGGAGCAATCCCCCTTATCTGGAGGCGTCAGCTGGTTGACCCTCCGTAACAGTTCGGCGCAAATCAGCTCATGGGTGTGCCGCTCATGTTGCATTTTTGCGCGCCGCCATTTGCTTCGGGTTTTGTCGTCATGCGCTGCACTGCGCAGCCACCAGGGACACGGCAGACGATCGGGCTGAACCGTGTCCGCCGGCTCGCGGCAGCGGTCGCCACGACCTTCACACTTATGGCGTTTGCGCTCATCGTGACGATGTCGGCGGCTACGACCGTCCTCGCGCAAAGTCCCACGCCAACGCCGACGCCGACCCCGACACCCACGCCGTCGCCGACCCCGGTCCCGATGCCGACCTCGGCCAATTATGACCAGTCGGCCGGCAACAGCACGCTCAATCTCGGCTCAGGTTTCCTGGAGCGCCTCGGCAACCAGGCATCGAGCGGCTTCAACCGGGCGTTGCGAACCAATCCCGGCGGCGGCGGCGCATCGGCGAGCACCGAAGATCCGCGCTACCGCACCTGGTTCGAGGGCTACGGCATCTCGGTCCGCACCGATGCGCAAGGAGACTTCGTCGGCGACAAGCGCAAGACCTTTGGCGGCGTCGCCGGCATCGGCGCACGTCTCGCGCCGGGTGTCAGTATCGGCTTTTCGGTCGACCAGAGCCACACCGACATCGACGTGCCCCTGGCGCTCCAGTCCGCGACACTCGACCTCACCCAAATCGGCTTCAATGGCTCCGTCGACAAGGGGCCCTGGACCTGGGCCTTTGCGGTGGTGCACGGCTTTGGCAAGGTCCGTTCCAGCCGTGATACCGGCCTTGGGCTTGCGCGGGCGGGCTACAGCGCCGCGGTCGACGGCGCGCTGACCGAGATCAGCTATTACTGGACCAAGGACCAGATGCGCATCGTGCCGAAGGGCGCGGTCGAATATGTGCGTGCCACCAGCGCGGCGTTCCAGGAGGCCGGCGGCCTCGATCCGATCAACGTCGGCGCAACAGCGCTGTCGCGTGCGCGTATCATGATCGGGGCCGAGATCGGCCGCTATTTCGTCATCGACCAGAAGATCCTGGACCTGTCCGCCCACGGCAAGTTCGTCGACAATTTCCACCAGGACCTCGGATCGATCCAGGTCAGCCTGGGCACCCAGAGCATCGTCGTCCCCGGCATCGGCGAGAGTCGCTACGGCATGGATGCCGGCGCCTCGGCCTCGCTCAGCCTGACCAGCGTCGCGCGGCTCTACGTCAATTACGACGGCAAGCTCCGCAACGAGCTCACGTCGCACCAGGGCACGGTCGGCTTCGAATACAAATGGTGAGCTGAAGTTTATGCGGGTGTTGTCGCAACATAGCCGGTCAGCCCAAATCCGTCGCGCGCGGCCGTCATCATCGGCACCAGCGCGTTCGGATGGATGAACTCGTCGCGGAAGCAGGGATAGGTCCTGGGATCGAAGATCTTCTTCAGCCAGTCGACCACAATCTTGTGCCGCTCGGAGGTGCGGAACTCCTTGTGATAGGTGAGCCAGAGATCGGCGTGGTGGCTGACGCCGAGATCGACGGCGACGAGCGGCGCACCAAGCGCGATCGAAACCGTCGGCAGGAAGCCGATGCCGGCGCCGCGTTCGACGGCATAGAGCGCGCCGACCGAGGAGTTGATCTTGATGCCGACGATGCCCTCCAGCGACGTCAGCCCGAGCACGCGGGCATAGGCGCCGTCGTCGACTTGCGGCGCGCTCTGCTTGATGATGCGGTGGTTCTTGAGTTCGGCGAGCGTTGCCGGGACGCCGTAGAGGCTCTCGTACTCCTTGGAGACGAACGGATAGATGTGCAGCCGGCCCAGCTTGGCGACGATCAGATCCGGATTGGTCGGTGGCTCGAGCTGGATCGCGATGTCGGATTCCAGGCGGGCGACGTCGGCCTGCTCCATCGCGCAGCGCAGATCGACGGTGATCTTGCGATAAGTCTTCTGGAAATCGATCAGCCGCGGCAGAATCCAGAAATTGCCGGGCCCCTCCGTCACCGCGACGCGCACGGTACCGGCAGTGTCGTTCGACGAACGCGAGGCGCGACGGAAGACGTTGAAGGCGTGACGCTCCATATGCGCGACGTCGGCGATCATCGCGGTGCCTTCATCGCTGAGCGTGAGCCCGCTCTGGTCGCGCAGGAACAGCTTGCAGCCGATGCTCTCTTCGAGCCGGTCGATCCTGCGCATCAAGGTGGTGGAGGTGAGCCCGAGCTCTTCGGCTGCATTGCGAAAACTTTTATATTTTGCGCACGCTAAAAACAGCTTCAAATCGTCCCAGGACGCGCCCAGGGCTTCTTCACGGTGCTGCATCATCGCAGCACCCCGGTGCAATAACTGCTGCATACTCTTGGTCCCCAACCGCTAAGCTCGTCCTCATAGCGGGGTACGAAAGCGGCAAACGATAGAGAGGCGATATCGGTATGGAAAGGGGCTCGTTTGACGCACGGCATGATTTCGATGCGCTGCCGCTGAGTCCGGACGTCGATGTCCGTTGTGCGCAATCTTCCGAAATCGCGGCGCTTTCGGAGATGGCGCATCGGCTGGTGCCGGGCGTGCGGATCGAGGCGGCGGAGCTTTCGAAATATCTCACGTTCGATCCTCAGAGCATCCTGACTTTCAGCCGGAAAGGACGTCTGCTCGGCGGCATGGCCTTCCTGTTCCTCAATGATCGCGGGCACGATGCGCTGCTGCTCGACGAGATCTGCCTGACTGCACCGGAGACGCGCCATCTCGCTTCAGCGAAGGACGACGTTGCGGCCATCTACATCTGGGCGATCGCGGCGACGGGGCGCGGCATCGCCGGTCTCGGCAAGGCCGCGGCTCATCTGCGACAGCTAAGGTTTCGCGGCGCCGATTGCTATGCGCAGCCGTCAACCGTGGCCGGACGCGACATCATGAGAGCGACCGGCTTTGCCCCCGTTCCGAGCTTCCAACCCGACCTCTGGTGCTACGAGCGCCCCTGGCATCGCCGGCCGATGCGCATGCCCGGTGCGATCATCCAAGCAAGGAGTTTTGCAGATGCACGGTACTAGAACTCCTCTCTCCAAGCCCGATTCCCGCGCCGTTACCATTCGCCTTGCGCGCGATCCCAGCGATCTCATGCTGGTCACCGCGATCCGTTCCGCAGTCTATCTCGCCGAGCAGAATTGTCCGTTCGAGGAGGAGTTCGACGGCAACGACATGGTCGCCGCGCATTTCATCGGCTTCGTCGGTAGTGAGCCCGCGGGCTGCCTGCGGGTGCGCTTCTTCGGCGATTTCGCCAAGGTGGAGCGGCTTGCGGTGCGTCACCAGTACCGGCGCTCGCGCGTCTCGTTCAAGCTGGTGCAGGCGAGCGTCGACTATGTGAAGCGCAAGGGCTTCCGCAAGATTTACGGCCAGGCGCAGGACCGCCTGGTGGATTTCTGGGCCCATTTCGGCGCCAAGCCGCTCGGCCACAATCGCAAGATCACCTTCTCCGATTTCTCCTACACCGAGATGCTGCTGGAGATCGAGCCGGGCCCGAACGCCATCACGCTGGACAGCGATCCCTATGTGATCATCCGGCCCGAAGGCGATTGGGACCGGCCGGGCGTGCTCGATGCCTCGGCGGGGCGGGCGGTGACCTCGCCGCTGCGGCACCTCGCGGCCGCCGATCACTGAGCTAGGTGCAACTGCGCGCAAGACAATGCCGGTTTCCATCCACGATGATCCGCCGATCCTGGTCTGCGCGGACCTGCAGGTCGAATATCTGACCCCTGGGCGCCGCCACGTCATCCTCGGCGGTGATGCCGCCACCGCACGCTGCCTGGAACTGCTGACGCTGTGGCGCAGCAATCTCTGGCCGGTGATGCATTTGAAGCGCATCGCGCAGGCGGCCTGGTTCAATCCGGCATCGAGGCTGACCGATTGGATCGCGGAGGCAAAGCCGCGTCCGGGAGAAATGATGTTCGAGCATCCGCTGCCGTCCGCCTACAGCTCGTCGCGGTTTGTGGACTTTATGTCCAATATCCACAATGTGCGCTGCGTGCTGGCCGGATTTTCCCTGGACGAGACCATCCTGGCCACCGCCGTGGACGGGTTTCACCGCAGCCATCGCTACGAGGTGATCACTGACGCCGTGGCCTGCCGGCAGCCCGGCACGGGTGATGCCGCCGCCTACAAGCGTGCCGTAGTGAATGTCATCGGGAATTTTGCTACAATCCATTCCAGCGCCGAACTGATCAGAACCAGCGGCGCCGTTGCGGTGTAGGCGGCCGCGATCGGCGGGGTGGGGTTGAGACATTGTCCCGGGGAGAACACCTCAAGGAGCTGGCAAGCGATTTGTCGCGTGCCGTCGAGACGGCGCGCCGCGTCGGCTTGCCCACGACGGTCTATCTGCTCTCGATGGCGCTCGTCGAGGTGAGGGAGGCCGCCACCGCTGAAGACGGGGATGACGACGACGCGGCCTAAAAAGCCGCCCAATCCCGATATGCGGCTTTGTGCAACGCTGCTGAGCGCTTGCTGCCGACGGATTGGCGTTGCAAGCTTTGTCTCATCGAAATAGCCAAGTAACTTGATCATCAAGTGATGATGCTGGCTGTGCTGGCGACGTCACGACTTTAGGGATCCCTGCAAATGTCCATGCTGCCGAATTCGCAAGAGGCCCGGGATGTGGCCTACCAGCTCCATCCCTACACCAACGCGCGCACCCATCAGCAGGCCGGTCCTCTCGTGATCGAGCGCGGCGAGGGTCCCTACGTGTTCGATGCCGCGGGCAATCGCTATTTCGAGGCGATGGCCGGCCTGTGGAGCGTCGGGCTGGGCTTCAATGAGAAGCGTCTGGTCGACGCCGCGCACAAGCAGATGCAGGCGCTGCCGTTCTATCACACTTTCTCGGCCAAATCGCACGGGCCCTCGATCGATCTCGCCGAGAAGCTGGTCGCGCTCGCGCCGGTGCCGATGAGCAAGGTGTTCTTCACCAATTCCGGCTCGGAAGCCAACGACACGGTGCTGAAGCTGATCGCCTACCGCTCCAACGCGCTGGGCCAGCCGCAGCGCAAGAAGGTGATCAGCCGCCTGCGCGCCTATCACGGCGTCACCATCGCCTCGGCCAGCCTCACGGGCCTGCCGAACAATCACCGCTCGTTCGACCTGCCGCTGCCGAACATCCTGCACACGGGCTCGCCGCATTTCTACAAGGACGGCGCACCCGGCGAGAGCGAGGAGGCGTTCGCGACGCGCCGGGCCGAGGAACTGGACGCGCTGATCCAGAAGGAGGGCCCGGATACGATCGCGGCTTTCTTCGGCGAGCCGGTGATGGGTGCGGGCGGCGTCATCGTTCCGCCGGCGACCTATTGGGACAAGATCCAGAAGGTCTTGAAGAAGTACGACATCCTGCTGGTCGCCGACGAGGTGATCTGCGGATTTGGGCGCACCGGCAAGATGTTCGGCTGCGAGACCTACGGCATCAAGCCCGATGCGATCGTGGTGTCCAAGCAGATCACGTCGAGCTATTTCCCGCTGTCGGCGATCCTGCTGAACGACCGCATGTTCGAGCCGATCGCCGACGAGAGCAACAAGATCGGCGTGCTCGGCCACGGCTTCACCGCGGGCGGTCATCCCGTCGGCTCGGCGATTGCGCTTGAGAATTTGAAGATCATCGAGGAGCGCGGCCTGGTCGCGCATGCTGCCGAACTCGGCGGCTACATGCAAGGCAAGCTGCGCGAGCTCGCCAGCGGTCCGCTGGTCGGCGAGGTCCGCGGCGTCGGCATGATTGCCGCCCTCGAGCTCGTGCTCGACAAGGAGCGCAAGACCGCAGCCGCTACGCCCGGCGCCGTCGGCGGCATCGCCAGCCGCATGCTGCAGGAGCGCGGCGTTATCTCCCGCAACATGCTCGATGCCATCGCCATCTGCCCGCCGCTGATCGCCACCAGGGCCCAAATCGACGAACTGACCGCGGCGATCTCGGGTGTGCTGGAGGACATGAAGGGGGAAGTTGCGAAGCTGACGCCGGCGTAAAATCTCTCCTCATCATCGCGAGGAGCGAAGCGACGAAGCAATCAGGCTGCCTCCAAGGAAGGATTCTGGATTGCTCACATGGGGGTTTGGTGTGTCAAGATTTATGATCAGCTCTTTGTTCGATTGCAGGCCAGCTCTTCGTCCCGACCGTGGGATCTTTCGG